>NZ_WEKT01000070.1:0-22227 GCF_009874545.1 Vibrio eleionomae
ATATCATTGAGTATGACTAGAGAGATTCTCGTAATTTTACATAAATATTACAAGAAAAATTGGATAGGATTTGTTTAACAATAAAGAATATATTTAACAAAAATGATTTAATTTAGAGAGTTAATAATTTTAAATAATCAAGTTGTATAACAAATATTTGAACCAGTCCGTATTTTGTCATGAATTTTGTGACCAATTGGGTAGGTTAAATGGACGTTATAAAGCTCGAAGAAAAGGACATTTCATCAGCTCAGTGTGGTTAGAAAAGGCGTTTAACGTAGAGTCCGATTTATAACAAACAATGTTAAGAGTGATTTGGCACGTGTGGCACTTTTGCTATACGTTGATTTTTGTGGCTACGGTGGTCAGTATTGATATGGCGAGTATATGAAATACATTCTCTTATTGTTTATAAAAAGTGAGCGTAAATCTAGCCAATCATCCTCATAAAAACAGTCTGTTTGAAAAAAAACAACTCAATAAAGAGAACCATAAAGTTAATTATTTCATCGATAGCAAGGGCTTCTTTGAGTTTTTAAATAAACAAGAAAAAATAGGTATGGAGAAATTGGCAGCATTGCAAAAAAATGCCAGTAAATTTATACAGCCGGCGGCGAAAGCCGCGGCCGATTGAAGTGTTATATTTTTATTTGAACAAAGGAGCGTTCAATGAGTTTTGAAATATGGATTATGTTTGCAACCGCATATCTCTTGTGATGCAGTCAAGCGCAGCAGTGGTGGTTTAAAGTGATTTACTCGCTTCACTGCTTGCGTAGTGCGTAATTGACTGGAGCGTTAGCACCAAGGAGGAAGTATGAAGGTAGTGTCATTAAGTAAGGATTCTGAACATAGGTTTTCTAAAGAAACATGTGATTCGCTAACTTTCTTAAAGGGACTTGGGATAGAGGGAGACGCACATTGTGGTGATACGGTGAAACATCGTTCCCGTGTTAAAGCCGATCCTTCACAACCTAATTTACGACAAGTGCATTTGGTTCATTCAGAGTTAATATCGGAACTTCAAGAGTCTGGTTTCACGGTAGAGGCCGGGACTATTGGCGAAAATGTGCTGACCGAAGGTGTCGAATTGCTTTCGCTACCTAGGAATACATTGATTATGATTGGCGCAAAAGTTGTACTGAGAGTGACTGGTTTAAGGAATCCGTGTGCTCAACTAGACAACTATCAGCGTGGTTTGACTAAAGCTGTTTTAGCTCGAGATGAAGCCGGTAACTTGGTACGTAAAGCTGGAATTATGGCTGTCGTCGAAGAAGGCGGGATCGTAAATGTGGGAGATAGCATTTCATTACAAATGCCACCGAAACCATACAAGGCACTTGAGCGGGTGTAGCCAAGCGTTAATCACACAAAGTATGTAACTAAGGAATCATTCAAGTGAAAGGAAGCTGTTTATGCGGAGAGGTATCGTTTGAATTATTAGGCGAATTACCTCCGATCTATCAATGTCATTGTTCGCTGTGTCGCAAAGTCTCTGGTTCTTCATCAAACTCGGCTTTGATAGTTAAGTCATCCAATTTTAAGTGGTGCACTGGCGAACATCAGATTCGGTCATTTTCAACTAGCTCGGGCTTTAAATCTGAGTTTTGTTGTCAATGTGGTAGTCCTGTCCCCAATATCAGCTCAAATGGAGATTCATATTGGGTGCCTGCTGGTTTGTTATCCGAGCCGGTTAATACAAAAGTTGCTGCTCATGTTTACGTCGGTTCTCATGCAAGCTGGGACGTAGGGTTCATAAACGATGGGATTCCGAAATTTGAAACGATGCCAAATGAAAAAGATTGGTTAGAGTTAGGTGGTTTCGATGAGAGCGTCTCTTAGAGAAAAAATCGTACAAGTTTGTAATTCAAAGATCGCATTAAAAGGCGACAACGTCGGGCTTTCTTTCTATGCCTTCTTTTCGAATAAAAATGAAAATCCGGAACTGCTCATGGAAGCGGCCACTTGGTGGATACAAACGCACCAACTCGATTACTTTGTCAAAGCTCGTATTATTAAAGCAATGGTAGAAAGTGGTCAGTAGCATTTATGTTCAAGTGAAAATGCTAGTTTTGATGTATTAAATTATGAGTGACTAATGATAACAATTGAAAAGTATAATTTAGAACGAAAGTCTGAGGTGGATTTGCTTTGTGTTAAACCTGAGCAACAGGCGTTTACTGTCGGTGATATTGGTGATTTTATTTCATCATTAAAATCACATGAGCATCCCTATTTAATTATTAGTGATGGTAACGTTGTTGGTTTTTTTGTTCTGGATTTTTTATATACAGAAACCTATGGTTTTGGTGATGCGAAAGCTCTAGGTATAAGGGCTTTGTTTGTCGACCATCATTTTCAAGGAAAGGGTATCGCAACCAAAGCCCTTAACTTATTACCCTCTTATGTTGTTACCCATTACCCTGATTTTGAAGTACTTCAATTAACGGTTAATTGCCGTAATACGTTCGCATATAGTTGTTATTGCAAATGTGGTTTTGAAGATACTGGGAATTTGTATCTTGGAGGTCCATTTGGTCCTCAACATATCATGCAACGGAATATTAGATTCGATTGAATCAACGGGTAATATGAGCATTAGAGACACTATCATATGATCAAAGTTAGAAGATATAGCGAATCTGATATTCCTGCTTTGTGGGAGATTTTTTATCACACGATTAGAAATATTAACATCCGAGATTACTCTCGAGCCCAAGTAGAAGCTTGGGCTCCCGACAATTTCGATCAGGCCATATGGCAGCGAAAAATGCATTCGATTGCACCTTATGTTGCGGTATTAGACGGGGAAATTGTGGGATATACCGATCTTCAAGACGATGGGTTAATTGATCATTTCTTTTGTCACCATCAATACCAAGGCAGAGGTATTGGCAAAATCATGATGGAACATGTGTTTGAGCAAGGTAAATTGCGAGGAATTAGCAAGTTTCATTCTGAAGTGAGCATTACGGCGAGACCATTTTACGAAAAACAGGGTTTCTGTATCGTAGAAGAACAAGTCGTGAATGTTCGTGGGCAAAAATTACGTAATTTTTTGATGGAAAGTCACCAATAAGTATCCACGTAAGGACCGCCAAAGCCTGCCATGCTAACCTCAAGTGTTTAGGAAATAATGAATATGAATAAAGTAGATTGGCATAAAAATCAGATCGATGACGCAACAATAATTACGGATAGTTACAAGACGACGCAGAATGTTCGTCGTTATTTTAAGGCGAAATTCGGTGAAGATTTTTCGTTTAATCGTGATTTTATGCAATGGATGCATAGTGCAGTTGGGTTAACCATGAGTGATGCCTGTGATGAGTGGATTCAACGTCAACAAAGAAAAAACTAGAGCGTTTTAAAAGGAAAACTTTATGATTAGACACGCAATTAAAAAAGCTTAATAAGCCGGCTTTCGATATTGATGCCACCTGACATTTCTAGATAGGAGACATCGTCGCGATACGGACTATGCTATTCCCAGTGGATCTCTAACGATAACTGAGGCGAGCATTGTGTATTGGATCATAACAAAATATTTAATCACAGCAGGGATCGTTGTGTTTATCTCTGAGGTAGCGAAAAGAAGTGACCGATTGGGAGCGTTTATTGGCGCTCTCCCCACGGTGACTATTTTGGCATTGATTTGGATGTATATCGAAAAGCAGCCTGATGAGAAGTTAACTCATCACACGTTTTACACGTTTTGGTATGTGCTCCCATCATTACCCATGTTTCTTATTTTTCCATATCTGTATGGACGATTCTCATTTTTAATCTCGTTAGTGAGTTGTTTAGCCATAACAATTTTGTGCTTTTTATTGGTGATATGGATTGCTAATCTGTTTGGCGTTCAATTAGTGTAAGACTGAACATATTGGTTGTTTATCAGTATGTTGAACTGGTAATTTAAGGATAAAGTAGTGCAACAAAACATTGTTCATATTGCATTAGTCGTAAAAGATTACGATGAAGCTATCGATTTTTATGTTAACAAACTTCAGTTTGAGCTTATTGAAGATACCTATCAACCAGAGCAGGACAAACGTTGGGTGGTCGTTGCGCCACCCAATTCTCGTGGCGTGACATTATTGTTAGCCAGAGCATCAAAACCCGAACAAGTGGATTTTATTGGTAATCAAGCTGGTGGGCGGGTATTCCTATTTTTAAATACCGACGATTTTTGGCGTGACTATGAAAGAATGAAGTCCATTGGTATCGAGTTTGTTCGTGACCCTAAAGAGCAAGATTACGGAACCGTTGCCGTATTTAAGGATCTTTATGGCAATCTTTGGGATTTATTGCAGTTAAATCCCAACCATCCAATAGCAAAAAGACAACAATAACTCTTAGGGGAACACAATGGATAATTTTCATTACCTTGCTAGAGGCGTGATCGTCAGTGAAGGTAAGATTTTAGTTGTAAAGGCGGATGGAGTTGATAATGCCTTTTTGCCGGGTGGGCATATTGAAATAGGCGAGAGCGCTAAAGTCGCTCTGATGCGTGAAATCAAAGAAGAATTGGGGTTTGATTCCACCATTAAAGAATTTTTGGGTGCGGTTGAACATCACTGGGGTGACAACCAGTTTGAAATAAACCTGATTTTTCGTTTAGACGTGCCAGAGATTTCATCTACCTTGGCGGTGGCCTCTCAAGAAGAGCATCTCAAATTTATGTGGTTGGAGCCGCAGGAATTAATCTCCCATAAAATGCAGCCTTCTCCAGTAATAGAGTTAATATTAAATCTGGATGCTGAGAGTCGTGCATTTTGGGGATCCACCATAAAAGGTGAAGTACAATAGCGCGCTGAATCCTTCTATCCATTTATGTAAAAAGTGCCTAACAAATGATGCTAGGCAAGACTTCTTGCTTCTATTTGTGATATTCATAGCGCCAAGAAAATGAATGTTGCTAGCAACATATGGCATTGTATGCAGTATAGAAAGGAGGATTCGTTGAAAGATACGATTCTTATCGACTTTGATGGTGTGATTAGGCACTGGAGAAGTGAGGTAATTGAACAAGTCGAAGCGGTTGAAGCGGCGATCGACGACGATTTTATTAAATGTATTCGTTCGATGGCGCCTGAAGCGCGCTTGGTTCTTGTGACTAATGCGACCAGCAAACTAACAAACGACCTGGCGAAATACGATTTAATTGGAAAGTTTGATTTTGTCATTAACTCTGCCGATATTGGTGTCGCTAAACCCGAGCCTGAATTTTTTGCAAAGTCTGTGCGTTTAGTGAATCGTAAGGTAGCAGATTGCGTATTCATTGATGATTCCGTTGAAAATGTTCAATCGGCGCAAGAGGTTGGAATACAGAGTTTACATTTTAAATCTGTCATTAAAACCCTTCAGTTCATAAAACAGCACTGCATTATGCAATAACATCACTGACCGTCAGTGCATTTCTTGTGCGCTGATGGGGATGTTTACGGTGCAGTGCACTGGAAATATCCACAATCAGCAGAGTTGCTAGCTGAAACACACAATCGTAGTTGTGGTAAAGGGTGGACTTAACTAGAATAGCGCCTCAAATTAACCATTAGGTCTACATCATGAGCGAAAACATTTCAAAACCTGATCTACCCGATCACCTAGCCGGTAATCCACGCAGCCCACATTACATTGCCGCTTGTTTTGAACATCCAATTGGTATTCGTTTAAACGGCAAAGAACGTAATGACGTTGAAGAGTACTGCATTAGCGAAGGTTGGGTGAAAATCGCTTCACCAACCGCGAAAGACCGTTGGGGCCATCCAATGCTTATCAAGCTTAAAGGTGAAGTTGAAGCTTACTATAAGTAACCTCAAACTTATCTTTAATAACAAAAGCATAGAGACTGTTTCTCTATGCTTTTCTTTTTTCTGCTCTTGTCTCAACGTTCCCTTTATCCTATCGTTTTCTCTTTTCTTTATTTTTTAATGTGTTACAAATAAGTAACTATCTCGAAATGCTCACATATTCATATGTTGATTCGCTTTAGGATGGAAGCTATCAATGCAAACCATGAATGAGCGGTCATTCTTGGTTGAAATAACAAGGAAGAGAATGGAATCCATTAAGAATTTTGTGCAGTTAACCAGTACGGTTGCAACGGGAGGACAGCCCAAACGCCACGAATTTGGGCAAATTGCCGCAGCCGGATATCGATATGTGATTAACTTAGGCATGCCGGATCATCCTCAAGCTATTGCTGAAGAAGATAAGGTATTGGCATCGCTCGATATTACTTACATACATATCCCAGTAAGGTTTGATGAACCGACTAAAGAGCAAGTGCGATTGTTTTGTAATGTGATGGCAGCACTTAAAGGCCAAAAGGTTTTTGTTCATTGCATAATGAATTATCGAGTTGCGGCATTCATGTATCACTATTTGTCCAAAGTAGAGAAACAAGATGATGAGCAGGCCAAATCATCCATGTTTAAATCGTGGAATTTAGATGCGGTATGGCAAGATGTCATGACTTGGACTGCTTCAGATATTGGGTTGAGGCAGTAGGGGGCGGGAAGCCCATTCACCATAACATCCGAGTAATAAAAGGAAGTGTTGATGTCACAAGATGTTGTGCAAGTAATCTTTATTTCTGAATCAAAGTTGTTATTAGGTTTTCGTCAAAATACAGAAGTGCTAGCGAATTACTGGGGGCTTCCCTCTGGGCGTATTGAGCGAGGTGAAACGCCATTGCAAGCCGCTTACCGAGAAATGGATGAGGAAGTTTCCGTTAGAGTCGACGATCTGCAACTGCTCATACAAATGCCTGATCCCAAGTATCCAACCACGCATTACTTTTATCTTTGCCATTCATGGAGCGGCGAGCTTAAGAATGCCGAACCTCATTTATGTCGTGAAATACGCTGGTTTGAGATAGATGATTTGCCAACGGATTGCACCCCCATCACTTATTCAATCCTCCCACTGCTTAAACGCTATTTAAAAGGTCTGGAATGAAATTAGTCATCTTTGATTATGATGGGACGTTAGTCCAAATCGCTCATATGTCGGAATTTAACCATAAGATGGCGCAACACGAATCTCCTTAGATTGTTCTTTCTGATATTACTAAACATCAGGTAGGAACGTGCGGATTAATTAGAACGAAGGGAACACATTGAAGTTTGTATTAGATAAATTTAACGGCGTTATTATCAGCCACGATGAACTGCCTGAAGATGTTGCTACATTTCGATTAGAGTTACACGATGTCATCGCATTTGCCCAGCAGGAACAAAAAAATATTGTGTGGCTGACTCTTACCATCGAGTGTGCTCAATTTGTCCCGATTGCGACTGAGTTAGGTTTTGTCTTTCACAATTGTTTGGAAGACCAGATCACATTAATTTTAAAAGCGCCAACTACAGAGTTTGTGCCTTTTATCCCGACTCATACCCTTGGCGCGGGGGCAATTGTCAAAAATGAACAGGGTCAGCTATTGGTTGTGAAAGAACAGGGTATGACAGGTTATAAATTGCCCGGTGGTCATATTGAACTGGGTGAAAAAATAGAAACTGCCATCATTCGTGAAGTGCTGGAAGAAACCGGAGTTGAAGCCTCATTTCAATCGATTGTCGGCTTTACGACCCGCCACCCATTTCAGTTTGGAAAAACGAATATGTATCTGGTTTGTCGACTTATCGCGGGTACGGAAACTATTGCTATTCAGGATACGGATGAAATAGCAGACGCTAAATGGGTTGATGTCGCTGATTACTTGTATGATGAAGGCAATGCAGACTTTAACCGTCAGATGATCGGCGCTCTGCATGATGTTGATGGCCTATTTACATTTGAACCTGACAATAATACTGGGCGATTTAAGAAACACGAAACCTTCTTTGCACAATAGACGGTATACTCCATCTTCAATAAATAGCAAAAGAGTTGCTGAGTAAGACCGGAGATAGTGATGCAAGAGATTAATAGCGGTGAATCATATCTTGATGTTTCTTTTGAAAAACTAGAGCAATTGGAATCGGACTATCAAGATATCGAGTTTGAGGATTGTCGTTTTCTCGATAGTGATTTTTCAGGCTCGCAGTTTAAAAACTGCAAATTTATTAACTGCGAATTCAGTCGCTGTAATTTGAGTTTGGTGAAGCTCTTACACTCGCGCTTATTTGGTGTTCATTTTATTGATAGTAAGCTGGTGGGAATTGATTGGACTCGGGCGAATTGGCCTGTTTATCACGCTGATTTTGAGCTCAAATTTGAACGCTGCATCATGAATGATACTTCATTCTTTGGTTTAACATTGAATGAGCTGCAATTCGATGAATGTAAGTTGCATGATGTTGATTTTCGGGAAGGAAATTTTCAGAATTCAACCATGATTTATTGCGATTTTACTCATAGCTTGTTTACGCGAACTAACTTACGTTCTGTGGATTTTAGTGATTCAAGTCATTACGCTATCAATGTGTTAGAAAATGATGTTCAAGGCGCGAAGTTTTCACGCTATGAAGCGCTGAGTTTATTAGAGTGCTTAGGGGTTGAGTTAGTGGATTAACAGTATGAGCATTTGGATGCTTGCCATCACTAAATCAGCATATTGAGGTTACTTGGGTATAGTGAGTAAGGGAAGAATATGGAAGTGAAATCTCTTGAAAGGAATGCAGAATACTTGAGTGTATTAGAGGTGTTGTTACAGCTCAGGTCTCAGTATGATGTTGACTCATTATCTGCACAGATAGAAAAACAAAAATTAGGCGGCTATCAGATAGTCTATGTTAAAGATGAGCACCAAGTGCTGGCTGTTGCGGGATACTCTTTGGGAGAAAAGCTTGCTTGGGGAAAGTATATCTACATTGAAGATCTAGTGACTAATGATCGATGTCGCTCCGATGGCGTTGGTAAATTTTTAATGGAATGGTTTAAATCATATGCATCAAAGATTGGATGTCAGCAGATCCACTTGGATTCTGCTGTGCACCGATTCCCAGCCCATAAATTTTATTTACGTGAAGGTTTCAATATCGCAAGTCATCATTTCTCAATTGTTGGGTGTGAGAGTTTTGAATTAAGTTAAATAAAAAGGCCAAGTGGCGTGTCGGCAATGCGACAATGTCTATGCGGTTTAATTAACTACATCTGAATAAATACATATGTTATCTTAATGTTTTCATTGGATATTATTTTCAATAGGGACGTTATGAAGTTACTTGATATTAATAGCCTGACCAAATCAGATATTTTGCAAATATGGAAAAACGTATCTGAAGAGATGACTGAGCAGCTACAAGGTAACGTTGCTTGGTCGTTTGAGGGGAATGGCATTCGAACTCGAACTACCTTTATTCAGGCGTTTCAAACGCTCGGGTTGAATTATGTTGAGTTACCTAATTTCTTGAAAACGGGTGAAGCGGTCGATGATTTGGCTGGGTATTTGGACCCGTTCTATTCTCTGTATGTCATTCGAGACAGTAATCACCAAAGGATGACGGAGTTTGCCAATGCTACTCGTAAACCAGTGATTAATGCCATGTCGAGTGACGCGCACCCCTGTGAAGTGCTAACCGATGCGTATTATCTCAACGCGAAATACGGTGCTATTGAAAACCTACGTATTTTATTATGGGGCCCGAGCACTAATGTATTTAAATCCTGGCATGTCTTAGCTCAAGTGTTAGATCTTAATTTGACGCACTTTTGTCCAGCAAATCAGCACGATGATGAATCCAACGTGCGCTATATTGATCAACTTACGGGTGAGTTTGATGTGGTCATTACTGACGCATGGCCAAAAGAATTTGCTGACAGTACCTATTCATTATCTATACCTCTTTTAGAGACATTGGGGCATCCAGAATTTTTGCCCGTTCCTCCCGTAACCGTAGGGAAAGAGATGATATTCGAGCCTAATACCTATTCTCGTTTTTCTGGTTATGATCAAAAGCGTTGGCTATTACCCGTTCAAGCCGCGGTTATCCATTATTTAATGATGCACTCAGAAGGGTAATCAACACTATTGTCATGCAATAAAACGATAAATATGGGGGAAGAATGTTCGATACCGTTATTTTTGATTATGGGAATACACTGTGTGAAATGGGGGATCTCGCTGAATCCTTAGAGAACATTAGTGGGTCAGAGTACGCCAAAGAGATAGGCGCGCTTATTGAGCTCTCGATACAAGATCTCTATATTCCAGAACAAGTCGAACAACCCAATTGGATTGAGGTATGGCAGAACGCCTTTACTCACTACGCAGTTGATTTTGATGTATCTATTGGCTGTCAACATTTACGCCAATTTGTTCAAAGTGGTCAGTTATATCACTATTCCATTCCGTTACTTGAACAGTTACATAATCAGGGAACTGAGCTGATCTTGCTGTCGAATGTGACAGGTGATACAGATATTTTCCAAAATGACCTAAGAAATAGAGGGCTAGATAAATATTTCCATCAGGTAATTTGGTCTTCAGACATTGGCTATCGTAAACCGAGCAAAAAGGCATTTGAAATTGCTGTTGATCTTGCTAAGAATTCTCCGTCCAAGATAATCATGGTAGGAGACAGTGAAGTTGCGGATATTCAGGGTGCTAAGCAAGTTGGTTTGCGTTCCATGAGAGTCTCCGACTACTCTGGTGTTGAAAGTTCTGCTGATTATGTTGTTACCCGAGACTCGATTATGACTCAGCTTATTCACCTGACAAGCCGTTAAAGATTACCCTGAACTTCTCAACGTGGTTTAGCAAGGGAGCGTTTCTCAATGCAGTACTAGACGTAACTAAGGTTAGATTCTGTTACACTGCGCCTTTGAATTAACACTATAAGAGATTTCCTATGAGCCAAGAACAACCCAATAATCCTTTACACGGATTAACGCTCGAGAAAATTTTGGTTCGTTTGCAAGAGCATTATGGCTGGGAGGGGTTGGATGCAAAAATTCAGCTCAACTGCTTTTACAATAATCCTTCTATAAAATCGTCTTTAAAATTCCTGCGTCGAACACAATGGGCACGCGATAAAGTTGAAGCACTGTATATCGAAACATTTTGCCAGTAAATTTAATTTCTTTGGCAATAAATGACTTCTCGAACGCTACGTTGGTTAATTGTCTAAATATAGTATCGCCATCGATGGTATGGGAAGTTATAGTTAAATATTTCAATAAGTTAATATAGTTGGCGTGGACATGTACAAGTTAGACATTTGCTGTAAACCAGAGCAAAAAGAATTGGTATTATCGACCCTGCATGAATCAGGCGTGGATAAAATAGGTCATTATGATCACTGTTGGGCCATCGCTTCTATCGAAGGTTCGCATCGAGCGTTAGAAGGGGCCCAACCTGTGTTTGGTGGGGTAGGAAGTATAGAAAACTACCCGTTATTAAAAATAGAAATTAACGTTACTAGAGAGCAAGTGTCGCCCGTTATAAAACAGCTCAAAGCTTGTTTAGGCTGGGAAGAGCCATTAGTTAATATCTTTAAGTTGTATAACAATGAGTTCGATTATTAGTTATTAAGAATAACGAAACGAGTGATTGCTTTCTCCTCAACACTAACCGTGTTTTCTTTAACATTTATCAAAACGTCTCAGCGCAAACAGGATCAAAATGACGCCAAGATTAAAAAACATTTAAATTTTGGTAATTAACCTTGATGGGAATCGAATTTGTGCAATTAATTGGGTACTATTACTGAGTTGATTGGGTATCGAGCACCACTGAGGGAGGGCGAAGAGCACAGCGCATATGGAACAAACGATTATATTGAATTTACCTTATGATCTTTCCGAACAAGATAATGAAAAGGTGACCGCCGTCTATTCTGAAATGGATGGTTGGCAAGCTAAGACTGATTTCCCATGTTGGTTTGGTACACCCAACGATGCACAATATATTACCGTTTCTTCAAAGCCAAGCGGGCTTGTTGTGATAGGAAAGGTCAATGGTCTTATCTGGATGGGGTGGATTACAAAATTGTGCGCTAAGCTATCCATCGCTCTAAATCGAGAAATCTACGATGCAGAAAGCGAGAAAGCGAAACCGCGTCGTCGATAGCTCTGAGACTCTGAAGAATGAAAAAAACGGTGGTCAATATCATTGACCACCGTTTTTATATCTGCCTGATGGCATAAACATTATGCGGCTTGACGACCAATCGCATCAGCGGCCAATATCGCGGCAATGAATTTTTCTTGCGTTGGTGTGCCAGGTGCGACTTCCCACTCAATGACTGAGGCCGCTTTCTCTGCCACAATAGGTAAATCTGCTTCAGTAAGGCCAATCTCGGCTATCGTGACTGGCAAGCCCAAGCTTTTATTAAATTCCAAAATGCGATTGAATTCTTGTTCGTTATTGTCGTATTTCAATAAGCAAAGCACGCCAAATGCAACAATTTCACCATGTAAGTGCTGTGATTCACTGGCTGGGATCAACGAACTACCATAGTAGACACAGTGAGCGAGTGAACTGTTGTAGTAGTATTGATCTTCAGGAGCGATTTGATCGCTGATATGCACTGCACAGTTGGAAACAATCCCGGTTAACATCACAATAGCGAGCACGACTTCTTCTAGTTCAGCAGAAACCTGATTATTACGACAATCTTCAAGTGCCTTTTTACCATTGTCGAGTAATGGAGCGGTACAGGTTTTGGCAATGCCTAATCCTAGCTGTGGTAAATGGGTGAGTTTTTTATCGCGGCAGCAATATTCAACCTCATACTCTTTACTTAACGCATCACCAATGCCAGCCCAAAACATTTCTGCCGGAGATTCTGCGATAATTTGCGTATTGATAAAGGTGTGCAGTGGTGGGTGACTTTGGTAGAAGTATTCAGCGAAAGAGCCATCGTTGTGATACATCACACTCAGAGACGTGCACGCTGCACAGTTAGAAGCAAGAGTCGGGAAGGTGAAGACAGGCTTACCTGTAATGGCGCCAAGTACCTTCACTGTATCGCAAGCACGTCCGCCGCCAACACCAAATAGCATATCAGCGTCTTTGACATGTGGATGCTCGGCCAGTTGATGGACATTATCCATTGTTGCAGCACCGCCGTACCACAGAAAGTCTAATAATACGGTGTGGCTACCTTCGATGCCGTTAAGCAGTGCTGGTTTAGCTTTTTCTATTGCAGTTTCACCACCAATAACCACCGCTTTATTTCCATATGGAGCAGTGATGTAGCCAATTTTACTATAGGCATCTTGGCCAACAGTGTAATTAGGCAGATAGATGGTTTCGTTCGACATAGTATGATCCTTCTTACTTTTAGTTCTAACATTCAATCACATAGGTGTTTTCAGCACGAATTTGGTCACAACTGTTTCGCTGGGTAGGACATTGAGCACAGAGCGTGGCAGCGCAATTTGTCTCTTCCATGACAAGCGAGTGTACGCGTTCATTTCGCCTGATGATCACTTCATTTTTATGGTTTGGTATGCTGCGGTTAGGATTTGATATCACGACTCAAGTGAGTATCAACCTGTGGGTTAGAATCATACTGACGTATAAAATAATACGAGAGTATGGCACCAATAATCCCCACTAAACCACCGACGAGAAACACATACGGCAGGCCCATCCAATCAACAAATAATCCTAAGATGATGGGGCCAGACATTTGCCCTAATGCTTGCGCGCTGGCAAAGCTTCCTGTCACGGTTCCCATTCCAAGGGTGCGTCCTCGCTCAGTTCTAACGACAATAATGGCCGCACGCGACAAGGCACTGAAAACACCCATTCCAATAGCAAACAGGTAAAGAACAGCCACATTTTGATGAAACCAGAACAGTGCTGTCATGCAGACTGCACTAAGCAAGCTTCCCCATAATATAAAAGGGGCTTTCCAGTTTGAAAACCGGTCGCAAAGCAAACCCATTGGGTACTGTAGCACTGAACCAAATACCATATAAAGAGACAATAACACACCAATATTGGATTTACTCATATAACTGACGGTTAAAAGCGGAATAAATGTATTGAAGCCAAAACGGTAAAACGCTCGAAATAGTATATAGGCTAAGACCCCACGCATGGGCCTATCTTTAAGTACGTTCAGTAATTGATGGCGTTTGTGGGTTTTACGTGTAGGTTTACTTTGTTGTTGATGAGGGATAAAAAACCAGACTAGCGCGAATGCAAATAGTGACACTGAGGTTAAGGCGTAAAACGGCATATGTAGGCCAAAATGATCAGCCAGTGTACCACCCACAATAGGGCCTAAAGCGCTGCCACTGAACATCGACATGCTAAACAGGTTCATGTATTTGCCTTCTTTGCCCTTGGGAACAATATCTCCTACGTATGCTTGAGCAATAGGTGTCACCATCGCTGAGGCGATACCATCGAAAAACCGGAGGGCAAACAAGTAGGTAGCGTTAGTCACAAATGGATAGAGAAAGGCGAAAAACGCGTACAGAGCTAAGCCCCACAGCAATAATCGACGTTTACCTAATCGGTCTGATAATGCCCCCAGATAAGGAGCGAAGAACATACGGGAAAGTGCAAAGGCTGAAAATAGTAAACCGATAGAAAGCGCACTTGCGTGTAAGCTTTTTGCATAGAGTGGCAATATAGGCAGAATAATGCCAATGCCCAACATAGCGGCGCATGTTGCAATAAATAAACTGACAAAGGTGGATTTAGACACTACTTCTCTCTTCTATATGGTGGTGGGATAGAAGACCGAAAGTGTAGGTTGCTAGGAAACGGAGAGATCTTCCACACTGAAAATAAGACATACGGAACTTTACTAAAAAATAGTCAATATTTCATTTTCTTTACAGTGTAAGAGATAAGGTGACACAGTAGTATTTACCGGCTATGAAGATGATGGTGAAATAATCAGCTAATCAGCTAATCAGCTAATCAGCTAATCAGCTAATCAGCTAATTAGATAATTAGATAATTAGATAATAAGTAGAATATTATTCATATTTTAAATGTCAAATAGAATGAAATATAAATAATCATATGCATGATAGTTATGTGATTAATTATGCATGGGTTAAATAAATGAAAAACCCCTTATTAATTAAATGGAATTGCACGAATGTTGTGCGATAAGACAATTATGCACTAATAAAAAGCAATGCTGAATCATTTTAAATTGGTCTTGTAAATGATTGCGTTTATTCTTATTTGTATATTGATAAAATTATTTATCAGATGGTTTTTTATTTCTTAATAATAATTATCCGATTTTATTGGATGTATTATTGTGATGAATTATTATATCAAAAAACATTCAATATCTGGTTTTTTTACCTTGCTGAGAAAATAATGGAATATTTCCTGCAATGTGTATGGTTCATATCTAAATAACGTAGAGCCCTAAATCATAAACGACTCTAGGTTACTTAGTTAACAACAAAAAGATAACACCTAAGCCGATATGCTCTATCTGCATTGAGTACTTTTAGATTGGGTGAGGTTCATGTTTAGCCCTCATAAGCTTAGGTAATAACAGGAAATTCAATAAGGGAGAGACTATGTCCGGTGGCGTATTGAAACAGAAGTTGGGGCTTCTAGACCTCACTTTGTTGGGCATTGGGTCCATGATTGGTTCGGGCTGGCTTTATGCCGCGTTAAATAGTGCTGGCTATGCAGGATCATTAAGTGGGTATGCGTGGGCGCTAGGGGCGGTCATTGTATTAATGATTGGCCTTGTATTTGCTGAGCTTTCCGCCAGTATTCCACGTGCTGGTGGTTTTGTTCGTTATCCGAATTTTACCCATGGCAATGTGGTTGGTTTTGTTATTGGTATTAGTGCACTGTTAGCTTATACCAGTACAGCTGGCGTCGAAGTCGAAGCTGTACGTCAATATGCAATGTATTGGTGGCCATCATTAGGCCACAAAGATGGCAGCCCTAACGAATTGGGCTTTACCATGCAGATTGTTCTGTTGGTATTGTTCTTCTTATTAAATTATTGGAGTGTGAACTTCTTCGGTCGCATTAATACGGTCATCACTACTATCAAGTTCATTGTTCCAGTCGTCGCTATCATCACTTTCTTCTTGTATTACAATAGCGATAATTTAACCGTTCCTTCAACGCATCCTGGCGGCGTCCATGGAGTGTTCTCCTCATTGACTGGTGCTGGTATCGTTTTCGCCTATTTAGGTTTCCGCCAAGCGGTCGATTTTGCCAGTGAAGCAAAGAACCCACAGCGCAACGTACCTTTAGCTATCATTCTAGCGATGGTGGCCAGTTTCGTTATTTACATGTTGCTGCAGTTTGCTTTCATGGGGGCAGTGCCTGCCGATATTTTAAGTGCTCATGGTTGGCACGGCCTGGTCGATGTTTTCCAATCGCCATATGCAGATCTTGCGCGATCATTAGGTTTAACTTGGCTTATTAATCTGATTTTGATCGATGCGGTCATATCTCCAGCTGGGACAGGAAATATTTATCTAGCGGGGGCTAGTCGAGTATTGTTTGCTTGGGCGAAAAACGGCCATCTATTTAAAATATTTGGACAAGTAGACGAGAAGTCTGGCGTACCTCGTGGCGCGTTATGGTTATCTCTTATTTTGGCGATTGCATGGACGTTACCGTCTCAATTTCAAGTTTGGGGTGGATTAATTGCAGCCGTAACATCGGCTACTGTATTTACTTATATGCCAGGCCCCGTTAGTGCCGCGGTATTTCGTGCTCGTCGTCCCGATTTGAAACGACCATTTAAACTACCGGCGTTTGCCATATTAAGCCCATTAGCTTTTATCGCCAGTACGCTGTTAGTGTATTGGAGTGGTTGGGCTGTTAATGAATTACTTTTACCGATTTTAATTGTTGCTTGGCTTGCTTATGCGTTGTTCGGTAACAAAGAGCAAGGGGCGAGTAAAGAAATTAAAAATGGCTTGTGGTTATTGGTGTATTACATTGGTATCTATATTATTTCAGCATTAGGAACTTATGGCGGCAATGGCGCTTTAGGTGGCACATTGGCCATGGTATTAATTGTGGTTTTGGCCATCGCTGTCTATTTCTGGGGCGTGGCATCTGCCGTTGAATACCCTGAGATTCCCGATGAAGTAGATGAATTCAGTATTGAAGTGGATGCTGAGCTGGCAACAGTAAAATAACCCCAAATATACCCAAATAAGCTTTGGGTATATTCCCAATGATTTGGTTGGGAATATAAATGGGTAATAAAACACTTACATAAAAGAAAAGCAGTGGAACCCAAGCCTCTCTATTTAGAGAGGCTTTTTTAGTGCGGGTAGAGAAACATTCTCAGGTTTAAATCGTTAGAAGTTATTTGGGTATAGAATGGGTTAGGGGTTAATGCTCGGAATCTTAGAAGATATTTTTTGGAGAAGTGAGAGTAATTCTTGGTTTTCAGTACTGGTCAAATACCTTGTTAAATCTTGATTGACTTTATCGGCGGCGAGTCGGGCCATGGCTAACATTCGTAGTCCATCGTCGGTAATTTCGACTTGTTTTTGCCGCGCATCATGAAGGCTAGGGGAGCGCTGTATTAATCCTTTACGTTCCATTCTTGCCAGCATATCGGTTAGTGTTCCGCGCTTAATAGCGCTCGCTTCGCCTAAAGAAACCTGATCGAGAGGGCCATTTGCGTCCAAACTTTCTAATACCGCGTATTGGGGTTTGGTCAGTGTGGGCATGACATTACTCCACTGCGCAGTATGCTCTTGATATATCACTCTAATTACATGAAATAATGTATTGCTAAGCATCGTTACTACCTATTCTACCGATGTGTTATAAGGTTTCGCTTATATTAACAAAACCATTCGTGTGCGGATGATGTCTTAGCTCACGTTCCATGAGATTGATGCCCAATAAAGCCCATCGAAGTCACATAAACAAGTAATATCTTAATAAATTCAACCCATTCAATGTGTTTTTTCTTTAACAATATCAATCATATCAATGACTTTGTCTCAATTAAAAAACGAGGGTGTTAAATATCGATCGCGGTGACATTCTTTTTCTATTTGTTGCTATTAAATAGAGTGAATAATTGATTGAGTAAGCTAGTCTTTAAGGTAACACAGTCATTCTCGGATTAGCTGGTGTGATTTATATATTCCAGCCTCTTCGCGAGTAGTGAGTAACCATATGACTTTATTAATAATATTCAGCTAGCTGCAGGGATGGGGTGATTATGCTGCACAAGTTACGCCAAGCGAAGTTTGGGATCAGACTTACCGTATTATCTCTGTTTATTATGCTCACCACGTTAGTGGTAGCAGTCGCGCTTTGTCTACAGTTTTACTTTTCTCAATCGCTAGCAAAAGATGCAGCTCGTGGACTATTCAATCACACGGCGCAGAATGTCAGTGAGAAAATTGCCAATATCGATAGTGAAAGCAGCGCGATCGCTTTATTGCTTTCAGAGTTTCCAGATGTCGATTCACGAGAAGAAGACCATAATATTCGCCCCATTATTTCAGTTATGGCACAAGCTATGCGTCAACGAAGTTATCTTCATGGTATTTATATTGGGTACAAAAATGGTGATTTTTACGAACTGATCAATTTAAATACTGTTCGTCAGTTAAGTTCTAATTTAGACGCTGATGTGAATGACCGCTGGACGATCGTTAAGATCCAAAATACAGATAAAGGACGCATTCAATATCAATATTATTATGATGATCAATTTAACTTAACGCATCAATCCCAATTACCTAGCCAATATTTCGCTAATGTGCGGCCGTGGTATAAAGATGCCATGAATAGTCCAAATGAGACAATTAAAACCGCGCCTTATTTCTTTCATTCTATTCGTTCTTCCGGCATCACTTATGCTAAGCAAATCGATCATACTGGCAATGTTGTCGCAGTGGATATCTCACTCGCTGATATGTCAGCGTATTTGCAACAAAACTTGCCTTTTGCGCAAAGTAGCACCTTTATATTTAATCAGGCTGGTAAGATTTCAGCGCAGTCAATGCCAACCAATTCGACGTCATCTGTTACTCCCACTAAACCTATTCCGCTAACGGAGGAACAAAAGCAATATATTGCTAACCTAGGCGTATTAACGGTGTCTAACGAACTGGATTGGGCGCCATTTGATTTTGCTTATAGCGGGATGCCAAAAGGCTATTCTATTGATGTAATGAATTTAATTGCGGAAAAAACCGGATTAAAGTTTGAATATGTCAACGGGTATAGTTGGAATCAATTGTTAGGGCTATTTCAATCTAATAAGCTTGATATTGTGCAGTCTATTTTTGAAACTCCAGCACGGCAACTTCTCGGTGACTTTACCATTCCTTATCGCAATCTCTCCACGGTTTTAATTACTAGAAAGGGTCATGACGTGGGAGCAACATTAGGTGGAATGGGTGGGGAAGTGATCGCGATTCCAACCGGTTGGGCGTTAACGGAAAAAGTACAGCAACAATTTCCAGATATTGAAGTGCTAAAAGTGAAATCTCCCATTGATGCACTACAAGCCGTCGTTGATGGTAAAGCGGATGCTGCACTAGAAACAAAAGAAGTCGCAGAATATTTTATTCGGCTTAATAACATGCAAGGGCTTGAGGTTCATACGGGCAATAATGGATTGCGCAATCAAGGCTCCCAGCAATTGAGTATTTTGATCACGAAGCGATACCCTAAATTGCGCGACATTTTTAATCAGGCTATCCAATCTATTACGGCCCAAGAGAGTGCTGCGCTAGAGCAAAAATGGCTTAGCGATAAGATGATGTCTTCTATGCAGCGATTGATGATTGCTGGCATGGTGCCAGCAGAGATGTTACAGCAAATAGAAGAAAACACACTGAGTAAAAACGGTGAACAATCGCTAGTGCGAACCCAGTTAGATGGAAAAGACTACATTCTTTACGTTGAACCGTTACCTAGTAAGGCGCAAGAGGCCCAGTATTTGGGAATTATTGTTCCAACCGCTGTTATTCAAAGTCCAAATATGGATCGAGTATACATCTCTATTTTGATCACCTTTGGATTTTTAATTTTGTTATCACCGCTTATCTATCATTTTGCTAATACGATTGTTGACCCGATCAAATCGCTCTCACTCGAAAATGACAAGATTCGTCATCGCCAATTTTCAGCAGTGAATTTGGTGCCAAGTCGAATTCAAGAACTTGATCAGCTATCTAAGTCGATTCATTCCATGGCGGGCGATCTTAAAGAGCATCAATATCGGCAACAACAGCTCATGGATTCGTTTATTCAGCTCATTGCTCAAGCAATCGACCAGAAATCGCCTTATACCGGAGGACACTGTGCTCGAGTACCAGTGATTGCCAATATGTTAGCGGAATCTGCGCATCTTAGTCACGCGGCCGAATTCAAAGATTTTCACTTCGTTGATGAAGAGCAACGTAGAGAGTTTCAAGTGGCTTCATGGCTGCATGATTGTGGCAAAGTCACAACCCCTGAACATATCATTGATAAAGGCAGTAAGTTAGAAACGATCTATAACCGAATTCATGAGATTCGCATGCGGTTTGAAGTACTGCGTCGCGATGCGGAGATTAATAGTTTAAAAGAGCGGCTTGCTGGTGGTGATGAGAGGGAGTTAAATCGTGAGTTACTCAGTCGATACCAACAGTTAGATGAGCAATTTGCCTTTATTGCCCAGTGTAACGTTGGTAGTGAATTTATGGATGACGAAAAGATTGCTCGTATACACCAGATAGGTAAGCAAACTTGGGTTAGACATTTCAGCGATCGAGATGGTTTATCACCGGAAGAAAACAAACGTTTAGCCCATATACCCGAACTGGAACTGCCCGTGACCGAGCCATTGCTCGCTGATAAAGCAGAACATATACAACCTTGGATAACAGACCCACATAACTTGCTGAGTGCTGATATGAAAATGACAGTACCTGAAGTGCAGGCTAACTTGGGAGAATTACATAATCTCTCTATTCAACGTGGGACTTTAACGGCCTCTGATCGTTACCGAATTAATGAACATATTATTGCAACAATTCATATGCTTGAATCTCTGCCTTTACCTCCCGAATTAAAACGTGTTCCTGAAATTGCTGGCGGGCATCATGAAACACTCATCGGTACTGGGTATCCTAAAAAGCTGAGTGGAAATGAACTCTCAATTGAGGCAAGAATCTTGGCTATTGCTGATGTCTTTGAAGCACTCACTGCTGCAGACAGACCATATAAAAAAGCCAAAACACTGAGCCAATCTATTGCGATTTTGGCAAAAATGGCGGAGGACCAGCATTTAGATAAGGAGCTCTTTAAATTGCTGTTGACTTCGGGGATCTACCGAGACTATGCGGAACTTTACCTAGAGCCTAACCAGATTGATGAGGTTGATATTGAGCCTTATTTGACGTAGAGGACGTTAAGGTTGATTCAAATTTGTTGATTGAGGATCGTTGTAGGCATATTGCTGGTCGACGGCAAGATAAAAAACATGTTTAGGAATGCCATTTAATCTAAGCCACTGGTTATCGATAAGGGCTGTATTTAAAGAGGTTTGTCCGGATACAGGGAGCCCTGTTTTAGGGTCGATAATCGAAAGGTGTTGCTGTTTAGCGGTGAAATAAAAACGATCTGTTAAGTCTTTTACGGTGGCATCTGGTTTTAAATGACTCATTAATGTTGTCACATTGATCAACCATGGTGCGGTTGGATGAGTATTAAATTGTGCCATTTCTTTCCATACTAAATAAGGTTGATTAAGTAGATTGTCTTGATTCAAATGATGATGCTGACTGGATTCTTTTGCTTGGATTTCGTCCGCGTTAATGATAAATGAAATAAATAATAGTAAGCCAGTGATTAGAGCGACCACTTTTTTAATAATACCCAATGTAAATGTTCTGATATTAGTATGAATTGGTTTTTTCATTATTAAGCCATTTCCGCGATGTTGTATGCAATCTAATTAACTTTTTGTTGTTATATGGCTCATTTTATCTCAAATCGGCTTGTATTAGGTCATATTTTTTTTGCCGAGACTAATGAGTCTATTAAGGTTGTAAGCATAAAACTTTCACTTCAAAAGCGGGAACAAACGGAAACTATTTTGCGATTTGGATCCAAGATATTTCTCTTTGAATGTATCAGGTTAGAGAAAATAGGCTGAAATTTTGGCTGAGCCGTGTTCGTTGATGCCGTTCTGAATCCTTTATTCTAAGGCCACTTGGGATATTAGTTTGTTATGTTCTTTGTTCAAATATTTTGATGTTTCTATATGTTTAGTATTGATGAGTTACTTTATTAGTGTTTATTTATTTTGATATTCGAAAATAATAAAAATTAGTATTCATGCTTAATTCATT
>NZ_WEKT01000071.1:0-21437 GCF_009874545.1 Vibrio eleionomae
ATTATAAGTAGGAATGAGTGTTAAATAATTGTTAATGGTCGGATGAGTTCTATACTAACAATATCTGGGAACGAGGGGACATTTCCCCCTAGAGAGCAAGCGCACTTATAGCAATACGATATACGACCTGACTTTAACGCAATGAGAGGAGCAAGTTATGAGCTCTTTACGTCAAAAGTGGATCAGTGAACCGGTATTTAAGTGGTTTAAGCAAGTTCTACCTCCTTTATCTGCGACAGAAAAAGAAGCGATGGAAGCGGGCAGTGTTTGGTGGGAAGGTGAACTGTTTTCTGGTAAGCCTAACTTTGAGCACCTGCTGCAATTTCCCATTCCAACC
This sequence comes from Vibrio eleionomae, assembly GCF_009874545.1. NCBI lineage: Bacteria > Pseudomonadati > Pseudomonadota > Gammaproteobacteria > Vibrionales > Vibrionaceae > Vibrio > Vibrio eleionomae. Next base: position 338 of record NZ_WEKT01000071.1, read on the forward strand.
CTGACAGAAGATGAACAGTCTTTCATTAATCATGAATTAGAAACCTTGCTGGGTATGATTGATGACTTTCAAATCATGGAACAGCAACGTTTACCCGATGAAATCTGGGATTATTTACGTAAAGAACGCTTTTTTTCTCTCATCATCGCCAAAAAATATGGCGGGCGTGAATTCTCTGCCTTAGCCAATTCCACGATTGTGACTAAAATTGCAACCCGCAGTATCAGTGTTGCTGTGACTGTTATGGTGCCGAATTCTTTAGGCCCCGGAGAGTTACTCAGCCAGTATGGCACCAAGGAGCAATGTGACTATTGGCTACCTAGATTAGCGGATGGTCGGGAAATTCCATGCTTTGCGTTGACGGGGCCAGAAGCCGGATCTGATGCGGGCAGTATTCCAGATAAGGGAATTGTCTGTTGGGGAGAATTCGAAGGTCAAAAAGTATTAGGTATCCGACTCACGTGGGATAAGCGTTACATTACACTCGCGCCAGTTGCCACAGTGTTAGGGCTCGCCTTCAAATTGCACGATCCGGATCATTTACTCGATGACAAAGAGCAACTGGGGATCACTTGTGCGTTGATCCCAACCGATCATCCTGGGGTTGAAACTGGGGATCGCCACGATCCTATGGGGCTCGCTTTTATGAACGGTCCGACTCGAGGTAAGGATGTGTTCATTCCTATGGATTGGCTGATTGGCGGGCAACAATACGCAGGTAAAGGCTGGCGCATGCTGGTGGAATGTTTATCAGCAGGCAGAGGAATATCACTACCCGCCTTAGGTGCTGCTATTGGTCATTTAACCAGCCGCACAACGGGCGCATATGCTTATGTGCGTAAGCAATTTGGCGTGTCGATTGGTAAATTTGAGGGAGTGGCTCAGGCATTAGGGAGAATTGGTGGATTAAGTTATTTACTTGAAGCAACACGAACGCTAACCACGACGGCGCTCGATCTCGGGGAAAAGCCAAGTGTGGTCACGGCAATTGCTAAGTATCATATGACTGAAATGGGCAGAACGATTTTAGCGGATGCAATGGATATACATGCCGGTCGAGCCATTCAGGGCGGACCGATGAATTACTTTCGCTCACATTATTTAGGGATTCCTATCGCAATTACGGTAGAAGGGGCCAATATCCTTACTCGTAATTTAATGATTTTTGGTCAAGGTGCGACGCGTTGTCACCCTTACGTACTTAAAGAAATGGCGGCAGCTGCCAATGATGACCCTAAGCAAGGTTTGCATGATTTTGATCATTGGCTTTTTAAACACATGGCTCATTCGGGTGTGATGACCTTGAAAGCATTAACCTCAGCACTCACCAGCTCTTACTTCCTCTCTGTGCCAAACTCCATCACACACTATCGCCGTGAATATCAGCACTTATCGCGGCTAAGCAGTGGCCTAGCGATTGCTACCGATGCTGCAATGCTAACGCTTGGTGGGGCACTAAAGCGTAAGGAACTTATCTCTGCTCGTCTCGGTGATGCGCTGGCTTATCTCTATATGGCGAGCGCTGCTCTAAAACGCTTTTACAGTGAAGGCCAGCAACAGCAAGACAAACCTTATGTTGATTATGCTTTAGAACATTGCTTTTACCATGCGGCCGATAGCTTGGAAGAAGCGTTAAATAACTTCCCTAACCAGTGGGTAGGCAAATTGATTCGCTCGTTAATCTTTCCTTTAGGGCAGCGTTTCACACCTCCTAAAGATGAACAAGCATTACAGATTGCCCGTTTATTGATGACGCCAGGCGTAGATCGAGATCGGATGACCTTTCTTTGTCATCGCCAAGATCAAGAGCATGACAATATTGGCTTGATAGATAAGGCTTTTGTCGCCATGTATCAAGTAAGACCGATCGAAGGTCGAGTATTGCAAGCGGGAGCGGCAGGACAAATTAATCTTAAACAGCCATTGGCAGATAGATTACAAGAAGCTTTGGCGGCAGGGGTTATCATGCCAAGTGAACTGGAGGCGGTGTTAAAAGCAGAGGCGTTAAGGGTTAAAGCGATTCAAGTGGATCACTTTAATCATGACAAATCAGAGGTTTTGACCAATATCATTTGAACCTCTACAATTTAACCCGCTATGAATGACGATGAGAAGGTCGCATTGTCACTTTTAAACGGATACTAAGTAGAAAAGGCTTCTAATGCCTCAATGACCTCAAGGTGCAGGATTTAGAGTGTCATCAACGAACACCGTTCAAGCTTAATGACGGAGGGGGGATTCCTTTTTTAACGTAATTAGGCGTTGGAATGGCTTGCTGGTTGAAATGCATCTTGAAGTGACTTGGGTATAAATAGGAGCCTTTTGTCATTTATTGTACGAATTTTGGACAAGAGTGCTCCAACCACTTAGGATTTAGGCCTATTTTTACAGAAATAGGATGCGAACAGGCGGCGAACCTTTTATCCTATCGAAGATTTTTGAAGGAAGTTGAATATGATCATCAAACCTAAAATTCGCGGATTTATCTGTACAACAACGCACCCAGTGGGTTGTGAAGCGAACGTAAAAGAACAAATTGAATTCACTAAAGCTCAAGGCCCAATCAAAAACGCACCAAAACGCGTACTTGTTATTGGTTCTTCAAGCGGTTACGGCCTGTCATCTCGCATCGCAGCAGCATTTGGCGGCGGCGCAGCGACTATTGGTGTATTCTTCGAAAAACCAGGTACTGAGAAAAAACCAGGTACTGCAGGTTACTACAACTCAGCAGCGTTCGATAAGTTCGCTAAAGCTGAAGGACTTTACTCTAAAAGCCTAAATGGCGATGCTTTCTCTAACGAAGCAAAAGAAAAAACCATCGAATTGATCAAAGAAGACTTAGGTCAAATTGACATGGTGGTTTACTCGCTAGCATCTCCTGTACGTAAATTGCCAGAAACAGGTGAACTGGTTCGTTCATCTCTAAAACCAATCGGACAAACTTACACGTCTACAGCAGTAGACACTAACCGTGACGTGATCATCGAAGCAAGCGTTGAGCCTGCAACTGAACAAGAAATCGAAGACACTATCACTGTTATGGGTGGTCAAGATTGGGAACTTTGGATCAATGCTCTAGAAGAAGCTGGCGTATTGGCTGAAGGTTGCAAAACCGTTGCTTACAGCTACATCGGTACTGAGCTAACTTGGCCGATCTACTGGGACGGTGCTCTAGGCCGTGCGAAGATGGACCTAGACCGCGCAGCAGCTGAGCTAAACGCAAAACTGTCTGCTAAAGGCGGCAGTGCAAACGTTGCTGTGCTGAAATCTGTTGTGACTCAAGCAAGTTCTGCAATTCCTGTGATGCCTCTGTACATCGCAATGGTATTTAAGAAAATGCGTGAAGAAGGCGTACACGAAGGTTGTATGGAACAAATTTTCCGTATGTTCAGCCAACGTCTATACAAAGAAGATGGTTCTGCTCCAGAAGTGGATGACAAAAACCGTTTACGCCTAGACGATCTAGAACTGCGTGAAGATATCCAAAAACACTGTCAGGAGCTTTGGCCTCAAATTACCACTGAGAACCTAAAAGAACTGACTGATTACGTTGAATATAAAGAAGAGTTCTTGAAACTGTTTGGTTTCGGCATTGAAGGTGTTGATTACGAAGCAGACGTTGATACTCAAGTTGAGTTTGACTTAATTAACTTCTAATTCTGAGTTAATTGGCCAATTTCATACAAAGGCGCTCATTGAGCGCCTTTTCTTTTGGTGTTTTTCAGCGATAAAAAAGCCCCGCAATGGCGGGGCTCATCAGATTGAAACATGTTAATTAAGCAAGATTAAAATGGTGCCGGCTAAGGTCATCAAAATATTGGCAATGGCGTAGGTACCTGCATATCCCAAAGCGGGGATGGTTGATTTTGCGTAATCGTTGACGATATCCATGGCTGGTGCACAGGTTCTCGCACCGATAATCGCCCCGAATAATAGTGCACGGTTCATTTTTAGTACGTAAGCGCCAACGATGTAGGCTAACACAACAGGCACGACACTGACTAAGAACGATAAGGCGATCACTTTCAAACCGAAGTCAGAAAGGTGTTCAAACATCTGTCCACCCGCACTTAAACCGATACCAACCATAAAGAACATTAGCCCTAGATCTTTAACCATGTTTAATGCCCCCTGCGGTACATAACCGAAAGTAGGATGGTTAGCACGTAGAAAACCTAGTGTGATCCCGGATAATAATAAGCCCACTGCGTTGCCCAAGCTAAAGGATACTTGGCCAAAGGTCATTGTGATCAAACCGAACAAAATACCCAAAATAAAGAAGCTACAAAACGCCACGAGGTCTGCCATTTGGCTATGGATCGAGATAAACCCGATTTTGTCAGCCAGTCCTTGAACACGCGTTTTCTCACCACTGACTTGAAGTACGTCGCCTTTTGCTAAGACAATGTCAGAGTCCATTGGCATCTCGATTTGCGCCCGAACCACACGGTTTAGGAAACAACCGTATTCTGAAAGGTTTAATTCAGATAAACGTTTCCCAGCAATCGAATCACTTTTTACTACGATCTCTTCATCAGAAATACGCAGGTCAAGTAGGTTTCGGTCGAACACTTCTTTACCATTACGGAAACTCGGGTCCAACCGTGCATGACTGTCTGGATAGCCTACCAAGGCAATTTCGTCGCCTTCTTGTAAGATCGCGTCACCATCTGGGTGGGCGAGGATACCATTTCGGCGCACACGTTCAATATAACAGCCTGTTTGACGGTAAATACCTAATTCACGCAAGTTACGGCCATCAACCCAGTTTGTCAGTTCAGGACCAACACGATAAGCGCGGATAATCGGTAAATAGACTTTACGTTGGCTATTACCACCAAGTCCACGTTCACGCGCAATTTGTTGTGCGGAATCAGATAGGTTCTGCTTTTGGATTTTTGGGAGCAGTTTTGCAAACATAATCATGCTAATGAGACCAATCAGATATGCCATTGCATAACCGACTGAGACACTATCGAGCACTAAGCCTAAATCTTTATTATGAGGGATTTGGGCTAACCCAGAGTTGATGGCATCTTGAGCCCCTACTAAAACCGGAGTTGAAGTCAGTGCCCCGGCCATCATACCAGCAGAAACGCCGTAATCGAGGCCAAAATAATAGCTACCAAAATAGGTAATCCACATCGCGGTGACCAACACGACTAAGCTGAGAATTAAGTAATGTTTACCGTCGCGGAAAAAAATACCAAAAAAATTGGGTCCCGCTTCGATACCTACACAGTAGATGAAAAGCATAAACCCAATGGTTAAAGATTCGGAACTGATTGAGAAACCGAGATGTCCCATCACCAGTGCGGTGACAAGTACACCTATAGAGTTGCCTAATTGAAGGCCGCCGATCCTTATTTTACCGATCCCCAGCCCTATGGCTAAAACGACAAAAATAAGAAGAATAGGGTTTTGTTTTAACAGAAGTACGACGTCTATATTCACTGTTGAGGCTCAAATACTATTTGGCATAGGGTGGTGGATTAACTGGATGGATTGTATCTGATAATGAGAAAAAAATAAGTGAATTTTTCGTGTTTTACATAGAATTTATCGTGCTATGAAAAAACCCGCTTTTGAGAGCGGGTTTTACGAATTATGAAGTGTCAAAATACGGATTAAACGTAATTATTTTGACGGGACGCGATTAGTCAAATAGACCTAAGTTTTCTTTCGCGTACGCTTCAAATTCAGAGCAACCACCAATCGGTTGTTGATCAATAAAGATTTGTGGCACAGTTTCTACTGGTTTACCTACGCTTTTAGATAAATCTTCTTTTGAAATACCTTCCGCTTGGATGTCAACGTAGCGGTAGTTAAAGTCTTCAAGCTTTTCTTTTAGAGTTTCTGCGTGCTCTTTTGCGCGTACACAGAATGGACAGCCAGGGCGACCAAAAATTACTACAAACATAACTCTCTCCTTAATTATCTTTGATGCCAATATGCCTGATGCATTACAGGAAATAAAGTAGCAATTACCATTCAATTCAATAGGCAAAAACTATTGTTCGTAATTTCAGCATTTTTTGGCGTATCTGTAACCATTGACTCAGTATATCAAGTATAGCTTATGAAACTAGATGAGCTTAATAGGAGGATAGCGTGATATCACGCATAGTCTGACGTAAAGCGTGAATTTTAAGCGATGTATTTGTCGTAAATCACTCTAAAAAATTTGGTAATTGCGTATAGATACGTTATCGGGCGGTTTTAGAGGAAAGGTTATGTTTCAATTTATGTCACCGACAAGAATCATATTTGGTGAAGGTTGTTTTGTGCAGTCTTTACCGTTAATTCGGCAATATGGTTATAACATTTTGTTGGTGTCAGGGCATGACTTAACACGATGTGCGCCTTTGGTTGACGATTTTAAACAGCAGAAAAAGCGTTATCAGCATGTTTCTGTCTCTTCTGAACCGAATATTACTATGATTGAAGAAACCGCGGCCTTGGGAAGAAAGTTTCATCCTGATGTTGTTGTTGCTATTGGTGGTGGGAGTGTGATGGATACCGGTAAAGCCCTAGCCGCTATTATCCCTAACCAAGGTAGCGTATACGATTATGTTGAAGTGATTGGACGTAACGTACCGCTCAAAGCAAAGCCACTTCCATTTATCGCTATTCCAACAACGGCGAGTTCCGGTGCCGAAGTGACAAAAAAGGCGGTATTACGTTCGGGTCAGGACCGAATAAAAGTCAGTCTGCGTAGTAATGACATGATTGCCAGTCTTGCTATTGTTGATCCTGCATTAACCTATGGAACAGAGCGCTGCCTTTCAGGCCGTGGTGTCATGGAAGCCTTTGCTAATTTGATGGAAGTCTTTGTTTGTAGCGCACCCAATTTATTGACGGATATGGTGTGCAAAGAAGGCTTGGAAAAAATTGCTATTTCAGGATTAAAAGCCTGCTTGCATGATAATAAAGGTGCACGATCTGATGTGTCATTTGCAGCAATGCTGGGGGGCGTAGCGCTTAATAATGGTCAGTTAGGGGCGGCGCATGGACTCGCAGCTGCATTAGGTGGAAAACTAGAAGCCCCACATAGTGTGATTACCTCGCGCTTAGCGCCGTTTGTTATGCATGAAAATATCGTGATGGCAGCACGTCAGAGACGCCATGATATTTTGGCACGCTATAAGGCTTTAGCTGAGATATTAACCGGTAGGCGTCATGTGAATGTGGAAGATGGTGTATTGTGGGTTAATATGATGTTAGATCAATTGGATATTCCACCGTTGGATAGTTTTGGCATTTGCCAGACATCTTTTGAGAAGGTTACGCAAGATGCATTGCGTTCGCATTCGATTAAGGGAAATCCAATGCCATTAACCAGCGAGCGGTTGATGTATGTATTGAATCAAGTGTGTCGCTGTGGCGGTTCAGAGGTGAAACAAACGTTACAGACAGAAGTAAACAGTGTTGAAGTGGTTGAGCAAACCAACGTTTCAACGCCAAACTCTTATTCTTCTTAATGCTTGAAAAATGATATAAAAAAGCGAAGCTCGAGGGCTTCGCTTTTTTATATCATGTCAATTACGATAAATTTGAATACTTATCGTACCGAGAGTCTTTCAGTGCTTCTTTCACACGTTTTAAGTTTTCTCTAAAGCCAGAACCACGGCGTAGAGTAAAACCCGTCGCCAATACGTCAATGACCGTCATTTGAACAACGCGGCTCGCCATTGGCATATAGACGTCAGTATCTTCTGGCACGTCGAGGCAAATAGACAGTGAACTCACTTGATCAAGAGGTGAGTCTTTTGCGGTAATCGCAATCACTGTCGCACCATTCTCTTTCGCTAGATGGGCGATTTCTACTTGGCTTTTGGTTCGTCCCGTATGAGAGATTAAAACAATCACATCGTTGTCGGTGCAGTTAATACAGCTCATACGCTGCATAACAATATCTTCAAAACAAGTGATAGGAATATTGAAGCGAATAAACTTGTTTTGTGCATCGCGAGCAACAGCAGAGGACGCACCTAAACCAAAAAACGAAATACGTTTTGCTTGGGTGAGTAGATCGACAGCTCGATTGACCTGCACAGCATCGATGCTATTTTTAGCCACATCTAAGCAAGCCATCGTCGATTCGAAAATTTTGTGCGTATAGGCGTCAGGGCCGTCATCTTCTTCAACATTACGGTTTACGTAAGGAGTGCCGTTAGCCAAACTTTGAGCTAAATGCAACTTGAAGTCTGGGAAGCCTTTGGTATCTAAGCGGCGACAAAAGCGATTGACGGTAGGCTCACTCACGTCTGCCATTTTGGCAAGCGTAGCGATACTTGAATGAATAGCTGTCTGCGGGGAGGCCATAATGACTTCCGCAACCTTACGCTCAGACTTGCTAAAGTTTTCCAGATTTTTTTGGATTTTTTCTAATGTATTCATAGTATTCACGCAGGCATAAGGAATAAATCGTTGGTATGCCACAAAGAGTGTTAAAGACGGAAACAAGTCATATTTCCAAAGGCATATAGACCCAACGCCAGTGAGACGAGTATAAACCCTAGCAAAGCTAATTCATAAATGAAACGATGTATCAAATGATGATTCTATGACAAGCCTCAAACTAAATTTCATAAAAACTACAGTTTCCCTCATTTCTAAACGCAATAACTTATTGTTTCAAGAGAAAACTGTCGGCTTAATTACGAGATTACGAAATAAATTTTCAGTCAGATGTAATTTTGCTCTATTACTCGACATCATGGCATGGGCGTAGAATTCTCGATAGAGTACGCGATTCTACTTATGTTTGCCATGAGTTGGGGGGCTAATCTAGCAATTTCGCGCTGTTGTTGCAAAATTGCTTGCAATATTTCCCGACTGGTCAGTGGATTGGCTAAGACGACACGAAATACAACGGTGGGATGGTGATACCAGCGTGCAGGATTCAGTTGGGTTCTTGATACGAACGACCGACCCGTTTCACGCTGTGTTTTTTGAATAAATTGAGTCAGCTCATTAAGCGCGTTATTTAAGGTTAAGCACTGCTCTTTTGTCGCTTTATGCATCGTAGCAGCAATATTTTCTGGTACATAACGATAAGTGAGTAAGCAGAGTTCTGGTTCTGATACTAATTCAAAATCTGTTGATTCTTGAATGAGTTCGGCAAAGTAACGTGCCTTCTCAATGCCTTGATCGATGAGCATGCCATAACCAGGACGGCTAATGATATGCATGCTGGAATATAGTAACATCGCGATTCCGGAGCGGGAACCTTCTAGTGTATGGCTACCTAAATCTTTTGAACCATGGCGCAATATATATTGTGCATGGTGCTCAACTGCTTTCATTGCGTCTGGGTCTTTAAAAAGCACCATTCCTGCACCCATAGGGATATAGAGCTGTTTATGGGCATCAATGGTCACTGAATCAGCAAGCTCTATACCGCTCAGTAAATGGCGGTATTTATCGGAAAGCAGAGTGGCCCCGCCCCAAGCTGCATCAACATGGAAATGACATTGTTCATGATGACAAATATCAGCAATATCACCGAGAGGGTCTATATTGCCGGTTTCTGTAGTTCCCGCAACACCAACCACCGCAAAGGGTTTTATGCCTTGCTGTTTTAACTCGGCTATTTTTTGTTGTAGGTCATCAATTACAATACGGTTATGTTCGTCTGTGGCAATAGACACTAATCCTTGTTGACCGATACCAAGGACATCTGCGGCTTTTTTTAGCGAGTAGTGTCCGCGTTCAGATACAAGAATCGCTAAGCCTTTATAGCCATAGTAAGCCAGTGCTTGTCCGATCCCCGCTTGTTCAATGCCGGGAAAATCTGACGTCGCTTTTAGGGTATTATTGCGAGCAACCCATAGTGCGGTGATATTCGCAATGGTTCCTCCCGAGCAGAAGGCCCCCAGAGAGTGGGAAGCACTATGCATCCATTGCTGATAAAACCCATCATGTTGGCGATAAATGAGACGATGCAGCATACCGAGTACTTGCCGCTCTAATGGCGTAAACGCTTTAGACGTTTCTATTTTCACCAAATTTTGATTAAGCGCTATCATGATTTTTGACAGTGGCATCAAAAAGTAAGGGAGAGCGGATGTCATATGACCGATGAAGCTGGGCGCGGAGGTATGAACGGAATGAGCCACTAACGTATTCATTAAGTGGTCGGTGTGCTCTGACACAAATTGTGGTTGCTCAGGAATCGCCGGATCAGAAAAATCACGTTCGATTTCTGTGAGCGGCTTTTCTTCAGCAACGATATGTTCACGCAGAAACTGATTCAAATTATGCGACAGCTCGGCTTCAATTTGAGTGAGTGTTGAGTCTGGACCTTCAGGAATAGTGAAAATCTTCAACAAACTCTCAAAGCTGACATCAGCGGACTTTTGATTATGTGTCATCATGGCCACTTAGGGTTACTCTATTTAGGTAGCAACATATAGCAATTTACCGTCAAAGTCTCGACTTTCTATATGATGCACCGTATTTACGTTAACTATTTGACACTTATACCCAAGTCATCTCAAAGGCTATTGTTCTAATGTTTATAATGGTAATGAAACGAAAAAGAGCATCAACAAAGGCACCAATAAACTAAGGATGAAGCCGCTTACAATCGCAACCGGAACACATTTAACTCCCCCCGTCGTTTGAATGACTGGCAAGGTAAAATCCATTGCCGTAGCGCCAGCATAGCCAATCGAAGTACATGGTGAGCGGCTAATAAACATTGGAATTAGCATTAAAGACAGCAATTCTCGTAGCAACTCAATAAGGAATGAGCTACCGCCAAAAACAGGGCCATAGGCATCGCCCATTAAAATTCCAGAAAGGCTGTACCAACCAAACCCCGAGGACATCGCTAAAGATTGAGCCACAGGCAAATCGAGCGTGAATCCGGCTGCTAATCCGCCCAACCAGCAACTCCCCATGACGACCAAAGAGATGATCATTCCGTGCTTATTCAACACGATCTGCTTTAATGTCAATCCGCTATTGCGCAGCTGAATACCGATAAAGAAGAGCAATAAAAATAGGATAGCTTCACTGGTCGATTCAACCCAAGTTAATGGATAAGGTTGCAGTCGCCCGATAACGAGGCCTCCTCCCACAACCAGGATTAATTTAATCGAGTCTAATGCCATATGGGATAGGGGGAGTTTGGTTTTTTTAGATTCGATATCAATGGGATATAGACGGTCTAGAATGGGTAAAGTGGCAAAGTTACACAGTGCCATAAAAATAAAAAAGACCAAGGTATATTGCCCAATGGTTTGCATATTTCCACTCAAGTTATCGAGGCTTGAGAGGTTTAATCCCATCAGAAATAGAATGATATAAACAAGGTTAGTTGTCGCTTTATTAAGTGTATTTAACCACTCTTTATTAGTAATAGAAATGAAATACCCCACGACCAGTGGTGCAAAGATAAGTAGCATCCCAGACAAGGTTTAGTCCTTTAATTAGTGAGAGTTGTTCTAAAGAAATTAGAAGGTGGAAATGGACAATGAAAGTCTACCAAACGTTCAATAAAGTTAGGCATAGAGGCCGAGCTATTGAATTGAGGCTAATACATATTGGCATTGCACTTGGCTTACTGAATGTATTAGCTTCAGTCTTCGGACGTTTTAAAATCCGCTGCGAATAATGACAGATTTAAGTTGGTCAGTAAATTCCATATCAGATAGGTTACTTAGATCATATAAAACTTCAGCACCTGTCGCGTTAAGTTCTACTTCATGATCGTCTATTGCATCATCTTGCTTACGGAACATCAGTAAATGACTGGCGATACGGGCGATATCAAGATAGCGGACTTCATGCTCGTGAGTGCGCATTTCTTGGTTACATGCCACTTCCTGAAAGTCATTATCAAATCCCCAATGTTTCAATACCAGTTCACTGGTATTTGAACAGCGGGATTGGAAAATCTGCATTGCGATGTCTTCGTCTAAGTAGTTCCCGTTTTCTAGATACAGGTGGTATTCATTAACCAGGCAGAAGAGACCAATATCAGCCAACAACCCGACCAAAAGTGCCTTCTCTTCTTCGAGATAAGCGTATTCTTTCTCTTCAATATTTTTGAATGCTTCTGTTACCAGAACCATGGTCGCGCCAAGCTCACGAGAGTTATGCGCACTGTTAGCAAGAATGCGGTTACACTCTGGGCTCAAATTGATGGCATGTTTTAATTGTTCAATTGCCTGTGCGGTCACAATATCCCGAACACGCAATATACCAAGGCGAGATACGGCAGTGATTAAATCGTTACAGGTAATATTACGGCGGTTAAAGACCACAGAATTCGCGATTCGAATCACGATGGCCGCTAAGCTAGGATCATCAGTAAGGCAATCTGCTATATCTGATATTCCTGTTGCTTCTTGCATACACAATTGTTGGATGCGTAATACAACATTGGGGATAGGAGGGAGCGAAATTTTTCCAGTACTAATGGAAAGCTCAACCATTTGAGCAAACTCACTCTCTAAGCCGTTTATTAATTTATGTTTATTTTCTGGCAGCCAGTAAAAGGATAAATGATTCATAAGACCGTACACTCAGCGATAACACGCGCCATTCTAGCGAGGTAGGTTGGGGTTCTGCAACAAATTATAGCTGGTGATGACCAGTTATCTAGTTTTCTCCGAGCAAGACAGCAAAATTTAGTCTCATTATTGACCTATAAAACTTTATAGGTATTTGCTGTGATGTAAGTCTCAAAAACCTCTGTTGCATAAATAAGGTTTTGCTAATTTTTGGTCATAATTTGGTCACGAATTACGCAGTTGCGCACAGAAGGTAGTCGTGCAGTAGCTTACACAATAATGGATGCCAAACATATGGCGTCATGGCTAGGAATATAATTATGATTCGTAAACATTTTTACAAATTGGCTACTCAGTATGGATCGCTTCAAACTCGTTCAATGTTTGGTGGTACGGGTATATTTCATGACAACGTTATGTACGCACTGGTTCGTGATGGTGCCGTCTACTTGCGTAGTTTTGATAATCTTGAACCGCGCTTTATCGAACTGGGTTGTTGTAAGTTTCAGCATGTTAAAAAAACGACGGTAGCAACTGTTAACTATTATAACGTGACTGAGTTCATTATGGCACCAAGCCCGATCACTCATGAACTGATTGAAGCTTCTATTGCGGGTGCTTTAGCAGATGATAAACGTCGCCGTTGTCAATCTAATCGCCGTTTGCGTGATTTACCTAATCTGCAGTTAACGATTGAACGTATGGTGAAAAAGGCAGGCATATCTGATGTCACAACATTGATGGAAGTCGGTGCTGCGAATGCCTTTGCAAAGGTGTGCAATATTTATGGTCGAGATGTTGATGTAAAACTGCTTTGGAAATTAGCAGGGGCTGTTGATGGAGTACACTGGGAGTTAATTCAAGAGCCGAAAAGGCAGCAGCTTCTCGATGAATGCCGTTCGTTCGGTTATGTCGCTATCTAAATACCATGTAGGCTATCGCTACAATGATTTAAGTTTACATATATAAGTTAAGCCGAGGTAATACATCACTACCTCGGCTTTTTATTGCTTTAGTATTTAAAGCGTGCGGTAAACATTAGTTGATCATCGTAGAAGTCGTTGAAACGCATTTCAGCTCCCAGAGAAAATAGCTCTGTTGAATGGAAGCGAGCGTATACAGACCCTGTCCAATCATCTTTATCGTCGATAGATACGTAGCCCGCGTTACCACCTACTTCAAGTTGTGGACCAAGCCATTGGCGTATACCAAGGTTAAGCTCCATACCTGCGTCGGCGCTATTTTGGTGTTTTTTATCTTGGACACGTAACAACATTGCACCAGTTAAATCAGACCAGTTGTTGATTGGTGCATGAAAACCGAGACCTGTCGCACTATCGAAGTCCCCATCAAATTTTGAATCAATACGACCGACAAAATGGGCATTGGGGTGGATAGACATACTAAAGCCTGCACCATAGGTCACAGGGCTGACACCAATTCTTGCTTCGATATAGTCGTAGCTGAAGTTGCTCATTGAAGCTGAGCTATCAGGATCTGTTTCGGCCATTGAATAGCTTGAAACCAAAAGCAGCATCGCTGCAATCATTGTTTTACGCATAGTCACGATAAACCTATTTTGTCGTTAATTCCATTCATTCACTCGTTGCTCTCGATCGACATGGATATGAATCCCTGTTAATTGATAAGCCTTGAGCGAAATACAAAGCGTTTTCAAATGCTCCACTGACTAGTGCAGCGCTTTTCCAAATCTTGGAGACACATCAAAAAAATGGCACTCCATGAGAATAATCTAACTCAAGCAAATACAATGCCATAATATCACGTTAAAGAGATAAAAATCGGAGCCTAACAGCGAAAACATAATTAAATATACCCAAGTAACCTCAAGATGCTGAAAAGCGAATTTTTAGGCATTGTGATATCGATCGGTCTTGAGGAGGCTTCTTCATGAACTTAACGGTAGGGTAATGACTCTTATTTATTTCGCATTTTGGCTTTTTCTTAATACAGACCGTCGGTTATCAGGCTACACTAGGCCTATTTATACCCAAATAACCCTAAGATGTAGTATTCAGGGGGTCTTAGGAAAGCGACGAGTATTTTTTACTTGAAGTGATATAAGATGCGATAAATTTATCGGCTTAAGTTAGCATTAATTGAAATTTCAATAATTCAGACGTTATGGCACAAATAGGAATAGTAACAATATGAATAGCTTAAAGAAGTATGGCGCAATTGGTGGTGCAGTAGTGATAGTGGCGTGTTGGCCACTCGCTGTCGGCCAAATTGGCCAATACGTTATCAAAGATGGATTAAAACACCTTAGTAACGATAAAGTTGCTGTGACGCTGTTGGATTACCAACGAGGATATTTGTCGTCTGATGTAAAAACGAAGGTAACGATATTAGATTCTAAGACGAAAAAGATGTTAGCAGACGATAAGTTACCGACAGAATTCGTGCTTACCAGCCATGTTCGTCATGGTGTGATTAGTTTATCTTCATCAACCACGTTGCCTGATTATCCTCAGTTGCCGTTGAATTTGGATACGACCACACAATTAAATGGTAATACCGATTTCAATTTAACCTTACAGCAATGGCATTATCAAAGCGAAGGTGAGGACAAATTCACTGTCACTGTGCCTTCTTTTTATATGAAAGGCCTAGTGACAAAACTTGGCGAGATCAATTTTGAATCCAAAACACCATCGGTGGCGATTGATTTCTCCAATGATGCGCAGATAACCGTAACCGATATTGCGATGAAGGGAGAAGGTAAACAGACATCTGGTTTTTGGGTTGGTAATCAAGAGGTTTCCGTTGGTGAAGTTGTGACTAAAGGTGATAAAGTTGCGGCGAAATCTCAAGAAGAAAAAGACAAATGGAAAAAAGCAGCACCAGAAATCCATGAGTTTACCGCGCAACTGTCTGGTTTTAACTATCGTTTTGAGTCTTACTTTAACGATGATTCAAGCCGAGTCACATTGCACCATCAGGCGTCATTAGCAGCGTTTAAATCTGATGATTGGCAGGCGAAGAATATTGATTTAGATGTGACTTTTGATGGCTTGGATCGCGCATCCTTTAAACAGTTGTCGGATTTTTATCAAAATCATCCGCAAGTTTCTCAGCAAGATATCGGCAAGATGTTGCCGTACGTGGATAAATTGGCAAGTCGTGGGTTAACGATAAACATTGCCAAGTTAGATGCAGGTATCGGTAAAGGTAGATTCACGACACAAATTAATCTTTCTCTACCTGATTCCAAACAGGATAACGTGTTGAATAATCCAATGGCATTGTTATCAACACTTGATGGACGTATTGGCTCTACGGTGACCAAAACCCTTGCTAGCGAATATCCAATGATTGGTAAAACTGCGGATCATTTAGTATCAAGTAAACTAGCGACCGAGAATGATAAAGGGTATGCGATGAAAGCCGTCATTAAAGACGGTAATATCGAGTTTGATAATGGAGAAAAGGTGCCTCTTGTTAGCTTATTCATGCTTGGGCTTGGAGGGCTGCAGTAATATTTATCTGAGCAGGGGTCATTGCCCCTGCTTGTTTTTTCCAGCGCACAGCATTGGAGTCAAATAATGAATCAAGCTATTTGGCAATCGGCAAATGCTCGACGATTTTTTCTTTCTGTGTTGATCGTTTTTATTGCTGTTCTCGGTTGTTGGCAAAAAGCGGATCAACAAGCCCACGAATTGGTTAATCAAGCGCTTGTTAGTGCGGCTGCTAGCTATACTGTTGCTCGAACTTTAGATGCGGCCATTTCCACCTTACAAAGCTCAGAAGTTTCTGCTGGGGTCGTCTCGGTGGATATTGGTCAGATGCTCAATCCTATCAGCGATCTCATTAATAAGTTTAGCGACATTATGGTGATGGCGTTTACTTCACTTAGCTTACAGAAAGTATTGTTGATGATACTTTCATCCACGGGCATTAATGTCGTATTCACTATTTTTAGCCTCGGGATGTTAGCGGTTATCTGGATCAAACCGTTAGGTCGATATCGTAAACGGGGATGGGCAATCTTTCAGTTTGTTGTGATAGGTCGATTTATTGTGGTACTCAGCGTTTTGAGTACGTCGTTGGTTGATCACTTATTTCTTGAGCAGCAAATTGAAGCGAACCAAAATAAAGTCGTCATGGTATCTGATGAGCCAGGAGTACAATCCACAATGAAAGTGGCTCCAGAGCAAACTAAGAGTGACCATAGCTTTTTAGGGTTTATTCAACAGCTACAAGATCAATGGAGCCAATGGACAGATAATCTGCAACAGCAAAAGGCACATCTAACCGAATTATCTGACCGGATTGAAAATTCGGTAGTCGATATCCTGACTCTTATGGCACTATACCTATTAAAGACCTTGATTTTACCAATAATTTTTCTACTGCTATGCCGATATTGGATTGCTCGATTATTCTCGATCTTGATGGGATCCCATTCATTAGGCAGAGAATGATACCGGCGGTTTTTCTCAACACATGAGAAAATAACGAAATTGCATGGAAAAGAACTTTTTGTCACTTTTTATTCATAAAAAAAAGTGGTATTAATCACATTTATTTTCTTTAAGTAAGCAGGAGCGAGGAACACATGGAGCCTAATCAGGACACCGTTTATAACTTTAGTGCAGGACCAGCTATTTTACCGAAACCGGTAATGGAGAAAGCACAGTCTGAATTTCTTAATTGGCATGATTTGGGTTCGTCGGTAATGGAAATCAGTCACCGCAGCAAGCAGTTTGTGCAGGTGGCTAAAGAAGCAGAACAAGATCTTCGTGACCTGCTTAATATCCCAGACAACTACAAAGTTCTATTTTGCCAAGGTGGTGCTCGTGCTCAATTTGCTGCTGTTCCGCTAAACCTGCTAGGCGACTCCAAAAAAGCCACCTATATTGATGGCGGTTATTGGGCAATGAGTGCAGTAAAAGAAGCACAAAAATATTGTGAGATTGATCTGTTCGATGCCAAAGTAGAAAAAGACGGTAAAACCGCAATTCTGCCTGCTAGCGAATGGAAAATTGCTGCTGATGCTGCTTATGTTCATTACTGCCCAAATGAAACAATTGGTGGCGTCGAAATTAACGACATTCCTGTAACTGATAAGCCTATCGTTGCGGATATGTCATCTAACATCCTTTCAAAAGAAATTGATGTTAGTAAATTTGGTGTGATTTACGCCGGTGCGCAAAAAAATATTGGTCCAGCTGGCATTTGTATCGCGATTGTTCGTGATGATTTACTTGAATTGGCCAATGAAGTACTGCCAAGCGTATTAAATTACAAAGTATTAGCTGAAGGCGAGTCAATGTTTAACACGCCACCAACCTTTGCTTGGTATCTATCTGGCCAAGTGTTTAAATGGCTAAAAAGTCAGGGTGGTGTAAAAGCGATTGAAGCAGCAAACCGTGCCAAAGCGGATTTACTTTACAGCGCGATCGATAACTCGCCGTTCTACATCAATAACATTCATGCGGATAACCGTTCTCGTATGAATATTCCTTTCCAATTAGTAAAACCTGAACTCGATGCTACATTCCTTGAATTAGCAGAAGCGAAAGGTTTGACTTCATTGAAAGGACACCGTGTCGTTGGTGGTATGCGTGCCTCTATCTACAACGCAATGGGAATTGATGGTGTACAAGCTCTTGTTGATTTCATGAAAGAGTTTGAGGCGAAATACGCTTAATCATTGACCATGTAAAAAGCGCAGCCATGGCTGCGCTTTTTTGTATCTAATTCTCGACTAGGCTCGAGAGCGAGATCGATTTGATGCTTTTCCTTTACTTGCTGGTGGACGTTGGCCATTACTATTCTGATTACGAGAACGAGACTTTTGACCGCCGCTGTTTTTACCACCGTTGCTGTTGCGAGTTTCACCATTACGTTTGGATTCACCTCGCAAAGGTTCATACCCCGGTTGGCTTTTAGTATGTTTGGTCGCAAAGCGGTTTGCACCATGACGCCCTGAACGGCGACGTTGTGCTGGCGTTGTTTTATCGTTATCTTCAGCGGGTACCAAACATCCCGGCTTATCACCGATAAGATGCTTTTTGCCCATCTCGATTAATGCTTCGCGAATAATTGGCCAGTTCACTGGATCGTGATAGCGCAGCAAAGCCTTATGTAAGCGACGTTGACGAGTACCTTTAGGTACTGCAATATCTTCGCGTTTCTTATATTTCACACGGCGTAATGGGTTCACTTCTGAATGGTACATCGCTGTCGCATTACACATCGGAGATGGGTAGAAGTTCTGTACTTGGTCACATTCAAAGTTGTTTTGTTTTAACCATAAAGCCAAGTTAAGCATGTCTTCATCTTCAGTACCCGGGTGAGCTGAAATGAAGTAAGGGATCAAATATTGCTTTTTGCCCGCTTCTTTACTGTATTTCTCAAATAGCTCTTTAAAGCGATCGTAAGTGCCCATACCTGGTTTCATCATCAGATTCAAAGGACCTTTTTCGGTATGTTCTGGTGCAATTTTTAGGTAACCGCCCACATGGTGTGTGACAAGCTCTTTGACGTACTCTGGTGATTCTATCGCTAAGTCATAACGGACACCGGAGGCGATCAAAATTTTCTTAATTCCGTCCACATTACGTGCAGCTCGATACAGATCGATAGTGTGTTTATGGTCAGTATTTAGCTTGTGACAAATACCTGGGAAGACACACGATGGTCGGCGACAGTTAGCTTCTGCTTTTGGATCAGAACAACCAAGGCGATACATGTTTGCTGTCGGTCCGCCGAGATCGGAAATAGTCCCGGTGAACCCCGGTACTTTATCACGAATCTCTTCAAGTTCATGCAAGATTGATTCTTGTGAACGGTTCTGAATAATACGACCTTCATGCTCGGTAATTGAACAGAATGAGCACCCACCAAAGCAACCACGCATAATGTTGACTGAGGTTTTGATCATATCGTATGCAGGGATTTTAGCCTTACCATATCTCGGATGAGGGACGCGCGCATAGTAAAGACCAAACACATAATCCATTTCTTCAGTACTCAATGGAATAGGGGCTTGATTGACCCATAACTCTCTGTTGGCGTGGCTTTGAATTAATGATCGGCCAGAATATGGGTTGGTTTCTAAATGCAATACGCGGCTAGCGTGAGCATACAAAATTCGGTCATTGACCAATTTTTCATAGGATGGCAAACGAACTGCGGTTGTTTCCGCGTCATGGCGAGAAGGGCGAATGGTAATCGGTTTTGCCGCTTCTTCCTCTTGCTTATTTTTGCTGTTGGTTTCACATTGTTCTTCAACCGCGTAAGGGTTTTGTGGCACAAAAGGTTTGCCAGGTTTATCGATACGAGACGAATCGATCACCGTAAATCCTTCTGGTACTTCAGACAGGTTAACAGTGGTACCACGGATGTTGGTCATTTCCGCCATGCTTTCACCCGCAGCAATACGGTGAGCGACTTCAACTAATGCGCGTTCTGCATTACCAAACAGAAGAATATCGGCTTTGGCGTCCATTAAAATGGAACGACGCACTTTATCTGACCAGTAATCATAGTGGGCCACGCGACGCAAACTTGCTTCAATACCACCAAGCACGATAGGTACGTCTTTATATGCTTCCCGGCAACGTTGCGAGTACACCAGTGTTGCGCGGTCTGGTCTTTTCCCACCTTCATTATTGGGGGTGTACGCATCGTCATGACGGAGTTTTTTATCGGAGGTATAGCGGTTAATCATGGAATCCATATTGCCCGCAGTGATACCAAAAAACAGATTGGGTTTACCTAATGACATGAAGTCATCTTTGTTTTGCCACTCTGGTTGGCTGATAATACCAACGCGAAATCCTTGAGCCTCAAGTAAGCGGCCAATAATAGCCATGCCAAAACTAGGGTGATCGACATAAGCGTCACCCGTAACAATAATAACGTCACAACTATCCCAACCTAGCTCATCCATTTCTTGGCGCGTAGTGGGTAAGAAGGGCGCAATACCGTAGCATTCGGCCCAGTATTTGTTGTACTCAAAGATTTTTTTTATTGCTTTCATATAATTTAAATGACATCTGCTCACTCGTCGTCTCTTGCTGGGAGCTTATTATTATTTTTCCTCAGCGAGGATGCGACGCGGTTGTTATCTGGCTTCTAGTGTAGTTTATGACACATTGAGCGTTCATGACATTAATCATCGATACCATTGAGGTTTGGCAGATACTGATTGATAGAGCCGAACCTGTTACTTAACAGTGGTTCAGAGAATATAACCCTAGATGGTATCTAGCCAATAATGTCAAAATTGCTGAAATAGCGCGCGAGTTTAACATAATTTGGCTTAAATACCTCATGATCTTAATCAGACGAAATGGCCGGAAAAAATTGGCTTTTAAATCATGGAATTAATTGTGATATGCAATGGCATCAAAGGATATGGAGAACAAATTAAACCACATTAAATTAGTGGGTAATAGTGAAATAATGATATCTAATATGCATCGAATCTAATTATTAGAAGTGTTGTTATAATGTAACAAAAAAAGGGGCCTTAAATTAAGACCCATACTGATGAACAATTGAATGTAATAATAGTTATTAGTGTAAAAACACTAAATATATCC
>NZ_WEKT01000072.1:0-20893 GCF_009874545.1 Vibrio eleionomae
CACATAAGGATATAAAATTTTATTATGCATACCCACCTATAAATACAGAAATAATAGAACATGATAAAAAAGAGGAAAGAAAAGACAGAATTCTATTCTTTGGAAATTTTAGTCAAGCCAAGCATAAATCTAGCAACAAGTTAATATCTCTTTTTTGTCCCTCAATGTCAGGTTTTGAAATAGCAATAATAATAGGTAATGGAAAGATTGATGAAGCTATAAAAAAGGACATAGAAGATGCTGCCAGAGTGTATAACATTAAGTTAAAGTGGTTATTTTCTATATCTGATAAAGAAAAGTTTGCTCTATATAAATCGTCAAAGTTACTTCTTTTTCCTAGTGAGTTTGAAGGGTTTGGTTATCCACCGGTTGAGGCAATTTACTGTGGTTGCCATGTTGTAGCGTTCGATTTGCCAGTTTTGAAAGAAACTTGTCATGATTCGATACACTATGTAAAACATGGAGATTGGAATGAATACAAAAATGTTGTTTCACAGGTTGTTGATAATATTAGAAATAATTTTATTGAAGTTGAAAACGAGAATGTAAATTCTATAGCTAGATTAGATACGTTTAGTAAGGAAATTTCTAAAATATTATACGAATGTAACAAACAAAAAATCGCATATTCTGAAGATGATTTGAAGTTTTTGTGGAAAGATAAAAAAATGTCGATATTAATGAAAGCATCTAAGTTCTTACTTGTTAAATTAAATAATTTTTTTGTTTCCAAGAATAAAAAAGTAACATATTATCCAAGATTTAGAAGTGACAATGATTTAAATAACCATTACTTTAGAGCCGCTTGGTATTTACCATTCAAAGAAGGTGTACTGGAGTATGTATGTTTTAATGTTGCTTACAATAATAATAAACCCGTATGTAACCCTTCGATGGGTGATTACTCTAACAATTCAGACCATGTTAAGATAGAAAATGGAAAATTAAAATTTTTATTTAGCCTATTTAGTAGTAAGGTGGTTCTAGTTTGGGATAGCAGTGCTTCTAACACACCAATATATAAGTTGTTAGCTGTGATTGGTGTTAAATTAATTAATATTGATACTACAGACCTCAAGAGCAAGGAATATGGCGAATATCCAGGAATAATGTGGAGACATTTGCTAACAAATAAACAGCGACGGGATTTTAATCAAGTCCAGGTTTCTAAATTTGAACAAATATATAAAGAAAAATCGAATGGTAGAAAAATATCGACAGTATTTGGTACTGGCCCTTCTATAGACCTAGCATTAAATTATGATTTTTCTAATAGTATTACTATAGTTTGCAATTCAATTGTTCAAGATAAGGAACTTATTTCTCATATTAATCCAGATTTCATTACTGCAGGAGACGCAGTAAGCCATTTTGGAGTGTCATCTTATGCAAAAAAATTCAGAGATGATATGATTGAAGTTCTGAAATTAAATAAAAATATATTTTATTTTGGAACAGTTACATTTGGATATATTTTCTCAGTGCACTACCCTGATTTAATAGATAAAATGATATTTATATCTCAGTCGTTAGATGGTCCTAATTATAACCTAAACACCAAGTTTGAAGCGCCTAAACTTGTCAGCACAATGAATATACATATGCTACCCCTAGCAGCTACATTTAGCGATTGTATATTCATACTTGGAGCCGATGGGAAAAATCCAGATCAATCTAAAAATGAAGATTTCTGGCAACATAGCAATAAGGCGCAATATACGAACCTTGTCGACACTGGACATGATTGTCATCCTACATTTGATATTCATAGGCAAGTTTCAACTTACGATGATTATAATAAATCTATTGAAAATACTATCTCTAATGGCGAGAAAATAGGAAAGAAATACTATTGTTTGAGTGATTCATATATACCATATTTATCAAAAATTAAAATAACAAATAGTGATCTTATATCCTATGGTCTTATAAGAGATAGCGATTGATATATAAAGTAGTTATAAATTTCCCAAGTGTTATGTCCTGTGCGTATCTATATTTTTTATAATTTTAATATTATAAAATAAGACTGTTTTTGTAATTGGCCTTATTTGGTTCCTTATTGTCAACATGTTGTGTTTACAAGTTTATTATATGAGTTATTACTAGAGGTTTTCGATATGATTAAATTTGGTTTTATTGGCTATGGTAAAATGGGAAAAATACGTGCACGAGCATTTGGAAAATTTGCTGACGTATCCGTCGAAGGTGTTTACGATGTAAAGGAAATTAAAGATAGCGAATATAAGGTATTTAATGACCCATATGAGATAATTAATGATAAGTCTATAGATGCGGTAAGTATATCTGTTCCTAATTATTATAATTTCGAATATACGATGGCTGCATTGAATCAAGGTAAACATGTTTTTTGTGAGAAACCACCTGCTTTTACATCACAGCAAGTAAAGGAAATCAGAGCTAAGGAATTAGAAACTGGTCTTAAATTAATGTACGGATTTAATCATCGTCATCACGGTGCCGTTATGAAAATGAAGACGGTAATCGATTCTGGGGAATATGGGAAGGTTCTTTGGATGAGAGGTCGGTATGGGAAAAGCGTTGATGAAACTTACTTTGATGATTGGCGCTCAAAGAAAGATCTCGCGGGCGGAGGGATTCTGTTTGACCAGGGTATCCATATGCTTGATTTATTCATTCATCTTGGCGGTACGTTTGATCAGGTACATGCTTTTGTCTCAAGTCTTTACTGGAAAATGGAAGGTCTCGAAGATAACGTTTTCGCAATAATGAAAAACTCTACTTCAGGTATGGAAGCATCATTGCATTCTACAATGACTCAGTGGCGACATTTATTCTCTCTAGAGGTGTTCTTGGAGTCTGGATACATGGTTTTGAATGGTCTCAAAACAGGTTCTGGAACTTATGGTGATGAGGAACTTACTATCGCCAAAAACAGGTCTGTAGCGCCAGCTGCTACATGGGATGATGAAGCTAGATTTAGGTTTGAAACTGACAATTCATGGAATGAAGAGGCGGAGCATTTTATAAATGCTATTAAGAATAATACTGACGTAATGTTTGGAAATTCTAATGATGCATTAAATGTTATGGAATTGGTTGAATCTATCTATGCAAACGAGAGACATGAATCAGACCACCTTTACACCAAACTCAAAAATATTAGATAAATGGAGCATATGAAAATGAATGACATGGAATTTTTAAATCGTTATTTTGACGAATATAAAAAACTTATGTTTGAACCTAATGTGTACTCTAGTCTTTCTGAATTCAAAGAATTAGCAATATCAGTTCGTAATAACGGGAAAAAACTAATTTTTTCTGGAAATGGAGCAAGTGCAGCAATTTCAGCGCACGGTGCTGTGGATTTCACTAAGCAAGGAGGTGTTAGAGGGATAACATTTAATGAAGCTGATTTAATTACCTGTTTTGCTAATGATTATGGTTATGACCATTGGGTAGAGAAAGCTGTTCAGATGTATGGTGATGAAGGTGATGTTCTAGTTTTGATTAGTGTGAGTGGTACTAGCCCAAGTGTTGTAAATGCAGCTAAGTATGCGAAAAATAATGGTATGAAAGTTGTAACATTTACTGGTAAGAAAGTAAATAACGACCTTAAATTACTAGGCGATATTAATTTCTGGGTTAATAGTAGCGCATATAATATTGTGGAATGTATACATATGAGCTGGATTACTACTGTAATAGATATGGTTATTGGAAAATCAGAATATTCAGTATCTTAACGTCTATTAAGCAGTCTAATGGGGTTGTTTTGTTAGGAGTGTTTATGGCTAGCTATAAAGGAAAGAGAGTTGTTATTACCGGTGGGACTAGAGGGATTGGCTATCAGCTCGCACGAAAATATTTTGATTTAGGTGCTGAGGTGATTATTACAGGTACCAAGGAAGTTTACCTAGGTGATGATAGTTTTAAATATATTAAATTGAAATGTAATGATAGGAAATCTATCGATGAGTTTATAAATTATTTATCACTTTATGGCCATATAGATATATTTATAAATAATGCAGGGATTAATATTATTAATCATGTAGATGATATTAACATATCCGATTTTGATGATGTTATTGATATCAATCTTAAAGCTCCATTTATACTATCTAAGTTGGTCGCGTGTAACTATATGAAAGAAGGTGATAAAATACTCAATATAGCGTCTATTTGGAGTGTTATCACAAGGCGTGGGCGAGTGTCTTACATAAGCTCAAAAAATGGTTTGGTTGGTTTAACTAAAGGTTTGGCAACTGATCTAGCGGAAAAAGGAATACTTGTTAATTCTATTTCTCCAGGATTTGTAAAAACTGAATTAACTTTTAATTCATTATCAAAAGAAGAAATAGAAGAATTAGAAAACAAGATACCGTTAGGTAGGTTAGCTGAGCCAATAGAAATTGCCAATGTTGCTGCATTTATTACTAGCGATGAGAATTCGTATATTACAGGTCAAAATATTGTAGTAGATGGAGGGTTCTGTAATGTCTGAATTCATGACTGTGAAGTCAATGTTTAGAGAGTATAAGGTTTTATTCGAACCTTGTTTTTTTAGTTTAAGAAATGAAATTAAAGAAAGCGATTTTGTCATTATAGATAGTAATATTGCGAGGTCATACCCTGAAGTTGTTAGTATTATAGAGAATAATAATAAATTTTTGTTTGTCGCAGATGAAGAAGCCAAATCTTATACTTCGATATCACAGGTTTTTGATTCTATAATTTCTAGTGGCTTTTCTAAAACAGACAAGATTGTGGCTATAGGCGGAGGAGTTACACAAGATATTGCAGGTTTTGTGTCTTCTCTTTTATACCGTGGTGTTGAATGGTATTTTTATCCAACAAATTTGCTAACTCAATGTGATAGTTGTATAGGAAGTAAGACATCGATAAATTTTGGAAAGTTTAAAAATCAGTTAGGTGGCTTTTATCCTCCATCAAAGATCGTTATTGATACAAATTTTTTAGAAACATTGTCCGGCAAGGATATATCATCTGGTATAGGAGAAATGCTTCACTATTTTTTAATCGATGGTTATGAAAACCATTCTAAACTATTGGAAGAATTGAAAGAGGCAAGAGTATCAAAGGATATTCTTGTTCAGCTAATAAAAAGAAGTCTCAGAATAAAGAAAAAAATGATAGAGGTCGACGAATTTGACCGTGGACCTAGAAATATATTTAATTACGGACATTCGTTTGGTCACGCAATAGAGAGTGTTACAAATTTTGTAGTTCCTCATGGAATTGCTGTTGCATTTGGAATGGATCTGGCTAATTTAATTTCTGTGCAACAAGGTTATTTGAGTATTGAAAATAGAAATAAATATAGAGAGCTATTTCATGAAGTGTTTTCAAGTTTTTCTTTACCTGAAATAGATGTAGATTTATTTGTTAAAGCATTGTCGCGTGATAAAAAAAATGAGGGTATAAATATAAAAGTAATACTCACGAGAGGTTTGAAAAAAATGTTTAAAACAACATTGGAAATTGATGAAAAATCACTTTCATTATTTCATGAATTTTTCGAATCTAAATTGTATAAGGATGCTATATGAGAGATTTGGGAAAAATAGTTGTTCTGATTCCAGCTCGAGCTGGTAGCAAGAGAGTTAAAGCAAAGAATCTTAGAATTATTGCGGGAAAACCATTACTTTCCTATTCCATCTCAACTGCTTTAGATGTAAGCCAAGTATCAGAAGTATACGTTAATTCAGATTCAGAGGCGATGCTCAAATTGGCGGAACGATGTGGAGCTAGGTGCTATCAGAGAGATCCAGTATTAGCATCAGATACAGCTACAGGTGACGAGTTCGCAGCAGATTTTATGCGAAATGTTGAAGCGGATACCGTAATTATGCTGAATCCTGTATGTCCGTTACTCAAATCAAACCAAGTCATTGATGCTATTGAACAATACCAAAATAGTGATTGTGATACTTTGATATCCTGCGATTCTACGCAAATGCAAGTTTTTTTTGAAAATGTTGGTGTAAATATAAGCACTAGTGAAATGCTTCGTCCTACTCAGGAAAATACCCCAGTAAAAACTCTTAATTGGGCTGTAACTATTTGGGATAAACATAAGTTTTTGGAACATTATAATAACAACGGGTATGCCTATTTGGGGGTCAACCGCTTGTTGTTTGAAATTCCACCACTGTCCGGTATAAAAATTAGTCATGAGCAAGATTTTGAAATTTGTGAAGCAATATTGAATAGTAGAAATATCGAAACTCAGGAAGAAATAAAATATTGGATGGATTCATGATGGTTTGTGAAGATATTATAGGTGTTTGTTCAAGGTCGTTCTCTAAAAATGTTCTTTTACGTAAAAAATTATTAGAAAGTTTTCCGAATGCCCGGTTTAATGATTCTGGTGAAACTCTGAAAGGCGATTCATTAGTAAACTTTCTTTATGATTGTAAAGGGGCAATTATAGCTCTTGAATATATGAATAGAGAACTAATAAATAGACTGCCAAATTTGCGTTATATCGGTAAATATGGCGTAGGTCTCGATAAGATTGATCTCGATGCCTTAGATGAAAAAAATATCAAATTGGGATGGACACCAGGAGTCAATTCAACTTCAGTAGCAGAATTAACAATCGCTTTATCGCTTAATATAGTTAGAAAAATTATTAACTCAGTGGATTTGGCTCGTGGATTAGGTTGGGAACAAGTTATTGGTGGGCAGCTTTCATCGCTAACATTCGGTATCATTGGTTGCGGTCATGTGGGTACTAAAGTTGCGAAATTGGCAACGTCATTTGGGTGCAATGTCCTTGTCTGTGATATTAAAGATAAATCATCTGTATGTAATGAGTTAGGTTGTCGTCAGGTTAGTTTTGAAGAAATACTTTCTTTATCTGATTTAGTTTCTCTGCACGTTCCGTACAAAAGTGACACTAGAAATCTAATTGACGCTTGGTCATTAGAAAAAATGAAGAATGGAGCATATCTGGTGAATACTGCTCGTGGTGGTATCGCAGATGAAAAGGCAATTTTAAACGCATTAGATTCAGGTAAATTATTAGGGGTCGCCTTAGATGTATTGAGCGTAGAGCCCCCAGTCGACAGCTCTTTAGTTAACCACGATAGAGCAATTGTTACGACACATATTGGTGGTAGTTCACATGAAGCCATAATGGAAATGGGACTCTCGGCTATAAAAGGGTTACTAGAAAATACGAAAGCAAGTTTTTATAAGGAATATATATAGATGAAATCTGTCGATTATAAATCTAAGGTTAGTTATTTCTATAATCAAAGATTTATAAATAATGATAAGTTACGATTAGAATCAGCATTTGTTCCTGATAGTATTGTCCAAGCTTACGATATCCAAAAAGAAATAATAAATTCTATTAAAGAACCAGTTTTGGCTTGGAAATTGGGAGGTACAAATAAAAAGACTCAAGAAATGTTTGGTTGCTCAAAGTGTTATATTGGTCCAGTATATTTTTTATCTATAGGGGATAATTTATCCGTAGATGGTAAATATGCTAGAGCTGAGTTAGAATTAAGCTTTAGAATATCTGCTAATATAAATGAGTTGAACGTAAAGGATGCCAATACTAATCCACTCAGTTTCTTTGATATGGTTTTCCCATCAGCAGAGTTCCCTTTGTCTAATATAGAAAATATGACTGAATCCGGCATGAGAGCTTTGATTGCAGACCTTTGTGGTACTGGTTTTCTTGCATTAGGTAAGGGTATTGAAATTAGCCATTTAGAATCTTTTTGTGATAAAGAAATTAACGCTTCAATCATGGATGAAGATAATTGTTTAGCAGTTGGTAATCTTTCAAATTTGCTAGGTGGATATAGGAAAGTGTTAAGTGATTTTCTATTGTCTTGTTTGGAATATGACTTACCTTTGGCCTCCGGCCAATATTGCTCAACCGGCGGATTATCTCCTTGTGTTTATTTGTCTGTTGATAAAATATTGGCTGTCAAATTTGATTTTTTTGATGATTTTTTGCTAAAAATAAAATCCTAACACATATGATGTATTTATACTAGGCAATAGGTATTTAAATTGATTAAGGATATTTATGGGGTTGGAATACATAAAAGATGTTGTAAAGATGGCTTTGTATTCAGGTTTCCCTCTGCAAGTTTGGCAGTTTAATCTCAATAGATTGAAAAATCTTCACAAAGGAAAATCTTGTATACTAATTGGAAATGGGCCCAGTGTTAAATATTCTGATTTGGATAAGATAAATAGCTCTAATTCGATAAAGTTTGTTTTTAATCGGTTTCACAAAGCTTATGAAAATATAGATTTTACCCCTAATTATACAGTTGTTATTGATCCATATTTTATTAGAGACTTTTATGACGAGTTGTTAGTTAATCATCGAGGGTGTTTGCTAATTGGAATTGATTCTAAGTTTCCTGTATCTTTACGTAATTTTTATTTCAGAATAAAGAGTACTGATCCATTTGAATTCAGCTTGAACCCGTTAAAATATATAAGCACTGGAGCTAGTGTTGTTGTTTCTGCTATACAGTTGGCTTATTTTATGGGTATGAAAGATATATATCTATACGGTATAGACCATAGTTTCGAGTATGTTGCTGAGGATAGTGAAGATCTAATCATGGGAGAGGGAAATCATTTTATAGAAAATTACCGTTCTGGAAAACGTTGGTGTCCTCCAAACTTACCATTAATTGAGAATGGATTTAAGTGTAGTGCAGAAATGTTGGAGTTGAAGAATGGCAAACTAATTAATATTTCTAGAGAATCAAGATTGCCTCATATAAAAAAGGAGAATTTTGATGATATTATTCATACCCTGTAATACGTATGCATAAGGATATTATTTAAATGAAAAAAGCATTAGTAACTGGTATCACCGGTCAAGATGCGGCCTATTTAGCCGAACTCCTATTAGAAAAGGGCTATAAAGTATACGGTACATATCGTCGTACAAGCTCTGTCAACTTTTGGCGTATCGAAGAGCTGGGTATTCACAATCATCCTGATCTTGAGTTGGTTGAATATGATTTAACTGATTTATCTGCGAGTATCCGTTTATTACAGAAGGCAAAGGTAGATGAAGTATATAACTTAGCTGCTCAAAGTTTTGTAGGTGTTTCTTTCGAACAACCCCTTACAACAGCCGAAATTACTGGTATTGGGCCAGTCAATTTGCTTGAAGCGATTCGAATTGTTAATCCTAAAATCCGTTTCTATCAGGCATCGACATCGGAAATGTTTGGTAAGGTTCAGGAAATTCCTCAACGAGAGACAACACCATTTTATCCTCGTAGCCCTTATGGAGTAGCTAAGCTATACGCTCACTGGATGGTGATTAACTATCGTGAGTCTTATGGTCTATTTGCTACGAGCGGCATCTTGTTTAATCACGAATCTCCATTACGTGGTAAGGAGTTCGTCACCCGTAAAATTACCGATGCAGTTGCAAAAATTAAGCTAGGTAAGTTAGATGTTCTTGAGCTAGGTAACATGGATGCTAAACGTGACTGGGGTTTTGCTAAGGATTATGTGGAAGGTATGTGGCGGATAATTCAAGCTGATACACCTGAAACCTTTGTGTTAGCAACAAATCGTACAGAGACGGTCCGTTCTTTCGTGACAATGGCATTTAAAGCAGTAGATATTGAACTTGAATGGACGGGCTCTGAAGAAAATGAAATCGCGACGGACAAATCAACCGGTAAAGTGCTAGTGAAAGTCAACCCTAAATTCTACCGCCCTGCTGAAGTAGAATTGTTAATTGGTAATCCAGAAAAGGCGACTAAGGATCTTGGCTGGAAACCAACGACAACACTAGAAGAATTGTGTGCAATGATGGTCGATGCAGATATACGTCGAAATAAACAAGGGGTTTCTTTTTAACTGGTTGTTACTTAGTGAATAGGTGTAGTGCTGGGATAATTGTGACTGTTAGTTTATGTTCTATTTGTAGGGAGTTGGAATGAAAGAAAAAGTACTTCTTACTGGTATGGGAGGCTTCACTGGTAAATATGTTGCTGAAGAATTATCAGCTCATGGATATCAAGTGGTTGGTTTGGTGTATAAAAATGCAGCTGAGAATCAAGTTGCTTGTGATCTAACGGATAAATCTGCGGTTTTAGAATGTTTAGAGCAGGTTCAACCGGATTATGTTATCCATCTTGCCGCCCTATCATTCGTAGGCCATGACGATCAGAAGGCATTTTACGATGTGAATGTGTTTGGTTCTTTAAATATTCTCGAAGCGGCTGCAGAGCTTGGATTAATCTTTAAAAAAGTGGTTTTTGCCAGCAGCGCAAATATTTATGGAAATCCGGTTGGAGTTGAGAAGATCGATGAATCAGTTGCTCCTGCACCAGTTAACCATTATGCAATGAGTAAACTGGCAATGGAATATATGACTCAATTGTGGTTTGATCGTTTTCCTTTAGTGATTACTCGTTCATTTAATTACACTGGTCCAGGGCAAGCGGAGCACTTTTTAATACCTAAAATTGTTTCCCATTTTAAGCAAAAATCCTCAGATATAGAATTAGGTAATATTGAGGTTTATCGTGACTTTAGTGATGTGCGTGATATTGCTAAAGCTTATGTGAGGCTATTAGAATTGGATGTTAGCTCCCAAGTAGTAAACCTGTGTTCTGGCAATGTTTCTTCTTTGTCTAGTATTATTGAACTGATGGAGCGTATTGCAGGATATAAAATCAACGTTAAAGTTAATCCAGCGTTTGTGCGTGAAAATGAGATTAAAACTCTTGGTGGTGATAATCGTAAACTGGTCTCTTTAACTGGTTTTGAGCCCACTATTACTATCGATAAAACACTGCGCGATATGTACAATGCATACTAGAATATTGATCAACATTAATACAATACGAAAACCATTAACAGGGATCGGTTATTATACGCTGAATATTCTACGTGAGTTATTAAAGAAGAATATTGATGTGGTGGGGTTACAAAATGGCAGAGTTGTTAGTAAAAATACGTTGCAGCAGATTATTGATAGTTTTCTTACTCAAAACAATGCGAAGGAAACTAGCAGTCAATCGTTTAAGCGTATTGTGGTTGAATTAATTAGAAATATTCCAGGCTCTTATCGGATTAAGAATTTCTTCTTATGCCATCGAGCTAATAGCGCGACCGCTCATTTAGTTGCTCAAAAGTATGTTTATTTTGAACCAAGTTTTATTCCATTTGATTATCCGGGTAAGATTATTACGACAGTTCACGATCTTTCTTTTATCTCTTATCCTGAATTTCACCCTGAAACTCGTGTAGCTTACTTAACAAGCAATATTG
Source organism: Vibrio eleionomae (assembly GCF_009874545.1). NCBI lineage: Bacteria > Pseudomonadati > Pseudomonadota > Gammaproteobacteria > Vibrionales > Vibrionaceae > Vibrio > Vibrio eleionomae. The sequence goes on from NZ_WEKT01000072.1 coordinate 11,293, forward strand.
GCTCTTCGATCAACAAGTCAGATCATTTGATTGTTGATTCTGACTATATATTAAATGAACTGCATAACTGCTATCCTTTGAGCAAAAATAAGAGCTCAACGGTTTATTTAGGAGTTGATGAGCATTTTCGTATTTATTCTGAAATAGAGTGCCGCTCAGTAACTCAGACACTAGGATTAAAGTATCAACACTTCATTTTAAGTGTTGCAACGTTAGAACCAAGGAAAAACTTAAAGCGTTTAGTGTTAGCCTATAAGCGTTTACCTGTGGAGATCCGGGATAGGTATCCTTTGGTATTAGTTGGTGATCAAGGCTGGAAAAACACGGAACTTATGAAGGAAGCTAAAGAGTTAATCGACAATAAGCAGCTTATTTTTACCGGTTATCTTTCTGACAGTAATCTGAAGTATTTATATTCGTCGGCGATGATTTTTGCTTATCCATCACTGTATGAAGGGTTCGGTTTGCCAATTATTGAAGCTATGGCTTCAGGGGTACCAGTGATTACCTCAAATCGAGGCGCAACTGCTGAAATTTCAGGTGGTGTAGCTATTTTAGTGAATCCTGAAGATAACGAGGATATTGCTCAAGCTATGTTTGACTTGATTCATCAGTCACAGCGTAGGAAAGAACTGTCAGAATCAGGGATCGAATTTGTAAAACGTTATCAATGGGGTAAGACAGTTAATCATATCTTAGAGATAGCGGACACTATCTCTGATCGATAGGGCTATGTTCCAACAGTTTGCGATATAGATTCGCGTAACTTTGTGCGTAATGTTGTGCAGTGAACTTTTGCTCAAAGCGTTTACGAGCTTGTGAGCCGAGGGTGGCACACATTTCTGTGTTATTTTCTATACTTATCATGGCATTAGAGAGTTTTGTGCTATCACATGCTGGTACGCAGAGTCCTGTTTCGTTGGTAAGATTAACATAAGAAGAACCCGTTCCAATATCACAGCTTATAATTGGCTTACTGTACATTTGTGCCTCAAGAAGAGAAATACCAAAGGCCTCTGAACGTAAATGTGATGGAAAAACAAACGCTTTAGATAATAAATGTAATGTTACTTTATCCTCTTCCGAAATAAACCCTACCAGTTTTACATTATGTAAGTTGTGTTCTGCAATATACGCTTCTAGCTTTGGTCTTTCTGGCCCATCTCCTGCAATTACTACAGGTAAACCGTTTAATTTTGCTGCTTCTAATAGATAATTCAGCCCTTTGTAGTAGCGCAAGACTCCAATAAAGAGAAAGAAACCTTCTCCGACTTTATTTCGCCACTCATCCATATTATGGCTTGATGGGGTCGGGTAAGTATTTTCATCAATCGCTAACGGTATTATCTCTACTTTTTCTTTGTATTTTTGTAGGTTAATACTAGTTTTAGCATATTGTGGTGATGTTGCTACAAGTACATCTATGTGGTTTAAAAAGTAATTTTCCAGTGGTTTGTATAAGGTTTTTAAAAGCTTTTGCCTCACAATGTCGGAGTGATAGGTAACAACCGTTGGTTTATCTGTATCAAATAGGGAAAGTAAATCACCTGAAGGCCATGGATAGTGATAATGAATGATATCAGCCCATTGGGAAAGTTGTTTAAATTTGGCTATTAGATTTAGAGAGAATCCATTGGAAGCGATTTCTATCGATTTTTTAACAGGAATGATCTCAGTATCTTCACAAAAGTAAGGTGGAATATCATTATCCGATAAAGTGAGTATTTTGGTTTCAACGCCAAGACTTCTTGTGCCCGATGCGATAAATCGAATAACTTGTTCGACACCTCCCTTAGTTTCTGGGTAGCAAGTGCGATAGATTTGTAATACTTTCATTGTCTTTTTCCCAGATAGAAGTATATATCTCATTAGTTCTATAACTCATAGACTGCGAAATACTTATCGGTTGATAACCAGTCGGAGCATCAGATAGAATTTGAATGGCGTAGTTCACATCAAAGCTGTGACAGCACTCATCCAATTCTAAAAGTAGGTTGTTCATATCATTCCAAGATAACTTTTCTTCAGAAGCCGTCATGATCTTTTTATGACTTGTTCCTTCTACATTGTCTCCAATAAGTAATTCTTCATAAAGCTTTTCTCCAGGTCTTAAACCTGTGAACTGAATCTCAATATCCCCGTCGTCAGATTTTCCATCATAATATTCTTTCATACCCATTAGACGAATCATTCTGCATGCAAGGTCGTGAATTTTGACCGGCTCCCCCATATCTAAAACAAATACTTGTCCATTTTTACCTAGAGCACCGGCTTGAATCACAAGCTGAGCAGCTTCTGAAATGAGCATAAAGTAGCGGATAATATCAGGGTGAGTAACAGTGACTGGGCCGCCGCATCGTATCTGTTTTTTAAATAGAGGAACGACAGAGCCTGAAGAACCAAGGACATTACCAAATCGAACCATAGTCAGTGTAGTGTTATGTCCGGTATCAGCTAATGCTTGAAGAACCAGTTCAGCCATACGCTTAGTCGCTCCCATAACATTGGTAGGTCTTACCGCTTTATCGGTAGAAATCAGAGTAAAGTGGCTTACTTGGGCTCTTATCGCCGCTTGCGCACACGATAATGTACCAAACACGTTGTTACGGATCCCTTCAATGACATTATCTTCCACAATCGGTACGTGTTTATAAGCGGCTGCGTGATAAACCGTTTTAACTTTATGTAATTTCATTAAGTTAAACATGCGATTCTCATTCTGTACCGAGCCCAAAGATGAAACGATAAGCGTATCTAATCCTAGGCTTTTTTTCTGGGCTTGGATCTCTTGGTCGATGGTGTAAAGGTTATATTCATTTAATTCGAACAGGACCAAAATCGCAGGTCTTTGAGACAGTATTTGGCGACATAATTCTGAACCAATGGAACCTCCAGCCCCTGTCACCATGACTGATTGCCCTACAATGTTTTGCTGTAATAATTCAACATTAGGATCAACCGGGGCTCGACCTAGCAAATCCGCTACGTCTAGATCTTGTACATCGGTTGCTTGTGCTCTGCCAGCTGCAATATCTTCCACACTGGGTACTGATTGAAGCTCTATTGGCCATGAAGATAACTTTTCGAGTAATCGTAACCTAGCGCCTTTATTAATATTGTTTATCGCGAGGAGAAGTTTTACAGGGTCATACAATGGTAAAAGATTATTGAACTCCGAACTGTGGTGAACTCTTATTCCGAAGATGATTTGACCTGTTTTAGCCGGATCATCATCGAGCATGATAACTGGATGATACTTGTCACCTTGAATAAGAGCATAGGCTAAATCTCTACCGGTAGTCCCCGCTCCATATATGAATACGTTCGGTTTGTTTTTTTTGTAGTGGTGATAATAAATTGTTCTAATAAGAATTCGTGGACCACCTAAGGATAAAGTCGCTAATCCTACATAAATAAACGGTACGCTACGCGGAATGAATGACTGAAAAAAGAAACTACTCAATGCCAAAGTCGCTGCAGATATAATGACCGAAATAAAAATATAGCCAATAGCTGGTAGCATCATATAGCGCAATACGGCTCGATACATGCCCATTCGAATAAAGCAAAGCAGTGTTACTGCAGTAGTGGTCAATAAGGTTGCTATTTCATTAGGGCCCACCTGAAACGAAAACGTGTCTAGGCGTAAAGCGATGGCACATAGCAACGAAGCAAGTATTGCCAATACATCATATAAGATGGTTAGAAGGCGCTTTTGTATCCTGTTTGCTCTTAGAAGAAATTGAATAGGTCCAAACATACGATTCATTACTTCCTGTATGATGTGTAGGGAATTTGAACAAAATCAGGCTATTATTTGAACTGCCATGAGAGAAGTGTAGTAACGCCTTTAGAGGTTTTCCACTAAGCGAACTATAATATTTTCAATTGGATGAATAGGTTGGATGCGGTTTATATAAAGGATGATAGCTTGAAAGTATTAGTGACGGGAATTACCGGTTTTATAGGGAGCGCAGTTGCTAACGCGATGAGCAGAGAAGGATGGACCGTGATTGGACAATCTCATCACACAGATGATAATCAATTTCCGACAACTAAGTTATCCATCACTTCCCAGACAGATTGGTCCACATTGCTTGCTGGTGTGGATTTGGTTGTTCATTGTGCGGCCTATTCACCTAGAAAAGGGCAGCATACGAATTTCGCTAAGTATAACGAAACCAATACGAAAGGGACGATGACACTAGCGCAGCAAGCGGCATCTATTGGGGTGAAACGTTTTATATTTATCAGCTCAGTCAAAGTGAACGGTGAGACGTCACCGAATCATGTCCCATTTAATCAAGAGTCCGTGGCGTCTCCAGAAGATGATTATGGTGTGAGTAAGCTTCAAGCCGAGCAGGAACTGTTAAAACTTCATCACGCGACTAGCATGGATGTTTCTATTATTAGGCCTCCATTAGTTTATGGGCCTGGAGTGAGCTCTAATTTTACAATGATGCTGAAACTAGTGCATAAACAAGCCCCTTTACCTTTTGGGGCGTTATCAAATCAACGAAGCTTGGTATTTATCGATAACTTGGTCGATTTGATTATTACCTTGTGTTCTCATCCAAGTGCAGCAGGACAAACATTTTTTGTTTCTGACGATCATGATGTCTCAACAACAGAGCTGTTTCGAACGATCGGTATTGCAATGAACCGTAAAGCTAGGTTATTACCCGTTCCCTCGTCGCTTCTTGTCGGTTGTTGTCAATTAGTCGGTAGGTACAACATCATCAATAAATTATTACGCTCGCTTCAAGTCGATATTGAGTCAACCAAAACGATACTTGGTTGGCGACCTCCTGTGACGTTTGAGGAAGGAATAGCGATTACAGTTCAAGATTATTTAGCAAGAGTAAAAGAATAGGAAATCAAATATGCTGCGGTTTTTGGATATTGTGTTATCCCTCTTAGGGTTGATTGTTTTATCTCCAGTATTTCTTATTGTTTACATAGTAGGACATTTTGACACAGGAGCTCCTTTATTTTTTCAAGAACGGGTAGGTAAAAATCAAAAGCCATTCATATTGATTAAGTTCCGCACTATGCCCTTGCATACTAAATCTGTAGCGACGCATTTAGTTGGATCAGGTTCGGTCACTAAGATTGGTCATATATTACGAAGAACTAAACTTGATGAGCTTCCTCAACTGATCAATGTAATAAAAGGAGAGATGAGTTTAGTTGGTCCCCGTCCTTGTTTGTTTAATCAAGAAAACGTGATTTATGAGAGAGCTCAACGTGGTGCTTTCGATGTTCGTCCTGGTATCACGGGGTTAGCTCAGATTCGTGAAGTCGATATGTCAACTCCGGTTAAGCTTGCTGAGCTAGATCGCGAAATGATAAGAACAATGTCAGTCACTAATTACTTTCTGTATATCATTAGAACGGTGTTGGGTGAGGGAGCGGGAGATCGCGTCTAGAACAGAAAGTTGAACGGAATTAAAGGGCTTACTCTTTGAATGATTGGCGCTTAGGTATTTGTTAGATATACCCACAATCGTATTTTAGATTAATAGTTTCTGTTCGTTCTTATTCTCTTCATCCATTTCCAAACAGTTAACTAAGATGAGGTTAGTTTGAGTGTCCCATCCTAGAAGACAATGTCGTTTGGGAGGCAATTTCCAGATTCCTGATAACTTCACATTCATAGCTGAGCACGCTATGATGCGGCGTTTTATTGATATTCAATAAAGTATATTAATGGCTGCTAATATAGTTTATGGGGCAAAAGTCTCAGGCGGTAGCGTGGGTTACATAAAATATTAACTCACTTTGTAAGATAGATAATTTGCTTGTTGCAATTAGGAATCCAGTAGTAAATAGGACAGTAGACTGATATGAAAATTTTAGTGACAGGTGGTGCAGGTTTTATCGGTTCGGCTGTAGTGCGCCATATAATCGATAACACCGCAGATCACGTGATCAATGTAGATAAACTGACCTATGCGGGAAACCTAGAGTCATTATCTTCAGTAGAAAGTAGCGAGCGTTATGCCTTTGAACAGGTAGACATCTGTGATCGTGCTGAAATGGATCGTATCTTTGCTACGCACAAACCTGATGCAGTAATGCATTTGGCCGCGGAGTCTCATGTTGATCGCTCTATTGATGGTCCTAGTGCCTTTATTGAAACTAATATTGTGGGTACCTACACCCTGCTGGAAGCCAGCAGACAATATTGGAATAGCCTCACTGCAGAAGCAAAACTAGCATTTCGCTTTCATCATATTTCTACCGATGAAGTGTATGGTGATTTGGAAGGTACGGACGACTTCTTTACAGAAACCACACCGTATTCACCTTCAAGTCCATACTCTGCCTCTAAAGCATCAAGCGATCATTTAGTTCGTTCTTGGTTACGTACTTACGGTCTGCCAACGATTGTAACTAACTGTTCAAATAACTACGGTCCTTATCATTTCCCTGAAAAACTGATTCCACTAATGATTTTGAACGCATTAGATGGAAAGCCTCTTCCTGTTTATGGTAATGGCATGCAAATTCGAGATTGGTTGTTTGTTGAGGACCATGCAAGAGCGCTCTATAAAGTGGTTACAGAAGGGCAAGTAGGCGAAACATATAACATCGGTGGTCATAATGAAAAGGCCAATATTGATGTAGTGAAAACTATTTGTTCGTTGCTAGAAGAATTGGTGCCGACTAAGCCAAGTGGTGTTGAGAATTACTCGGACTTAATTACTTATGTAACGGATCGGCCTGGTCATGATGTACGTTATGCCATTGATCCTAGTAAGATTGGCAAAGAGTTGGGATGGGTTCCAGAAGAAACATTTGAATCAGGTATTCGTAAAACGGTTGAATGGTATCTAACTAACCGCGAATGGTGGAGTCGCGTATTAGATGGTTCATATTCCATGGAGCGCTTGGGAAATCACCCGGCGTAACTGTATCAATTTAATTAACGTATTCGGCTGACAAACATTATGAAAGGTATCATTCTTGCTGGTGGTTCAGGCACTCGTCTTTATCCTATAACTCGTGGTATATCGAAGCAGTTGCTTCCTATTTATGATAAGCCAATGATTTATTACCCGCTTTCTACGCTCATGTTAGCGGGGATTAGAGAAATATTGATTATTACCACACCAGAAGATCATGACAGTTTTAAACGCTTACTTGGCGATGGTAGTGATTTTGGCATAAAGCTTAGCTACGCAGAGCAACCAAACCCTGATGGATTAGCTCAGGCGTTTATCATCGGTGAGGAATTCATTGATAATGATAGTGTTTGTTTAGTGCTAGGAGATAATATTTTCTATGGTCAGTCGTTCACGCAAACCTTGAAACGTGCTGCTGAGCGAAAACAAGGCGCAACGGTGTTTGGTTATCAAGTTAAAGATCCTGAACGTTTTGGGGTCGTGGAATTTGATGAACATATGCGAGCGATTTCAATCGAAGAAAAACCAGCAAAACCAAAATCCCATTATGCAGTAACTGGACTCTACTTTTATGACAATCGAGTGGTTGAATTAGCCAAACAGGTAAAACCATCTTCGAGGGGAGAATTAGAGATCACAACCCTTAATGAAATGTACTTAAAAGCGGGTACTTTGAATGTGGAGCTATTAGGTCGAGGGTTTGCGTGGTTAGATACCGGTACACATGATAGCTTACATGAAGCTTCTTCATTTGTTGAAACTGTACAGAAAGTACAGGGACTAAAAGTAGCGTGCCTTGAAGAAATAGCTTTGCGTAATGGTTGGCTAACAGTCGATGAACTCAGAAAACTGGCGAAGCCAATGCTGAAAAACGAATATGGACAGTATCTTAACCGCCTAGTTAAAGAAACTAAGAAGTGAAAATTTATTAACGGATAGAATAGAATGTTGTCATATCAAAGAATAATATATTTATAGTTTTCTATTCTAGTTAAGTTTTTAATCGGTACGGTCATTTCTTGTCTGAAAATAAATGATATTTTGCCTACATACAAAGATATAGGAAGTAAAAAATGAAATTTGCGATCATTGGCTCTGGATTCAGTGGGGCTATCTTGGCTCAAGAGTTATCTAAGCATGGTCATGATATTACTGTTTATGAAGAAAGAGAACATGTAGGCGGTAACTGCTATTCTTATAGAGATAAAGACACTAATATTATTGTACATAAATATGGCCCTCATATTTTCCACACTGATAATCAAGAAGTGTGGGAGTATGTCACAAAATTAACAGAAATGATGCCATATGTTAATAGAGTTAAAACCACATCAGATAATCAGGTTTACTCACTTCCAATAAACCTTCATACAATTAATCAGTTTTTTAATAAAAGTATGTCACCCAAGGATGCTGAATTGTTTATAAAGGATAAGGCTAGAGACGATATACACGAACCTAAGTCTTTCGAAGAACAAGCATTAAAATTTATTGGTGAAGATTTATATAAAGCATTTTTTGAAGGTTATACAAAAAAACAATGGGGTGTGTCTCCTAAAGAACTACCAGCAAGTATCTTAAAAAGATTACCTGTTAGGTTTAATTATGATGACAATTATTTTAATCATAAATATCAAGGAATGCCTATTAATGGATACACACCTATATTTAATAAGTTATTAGATAACGAGCTAATAACTGTAAAAACAAGTAATAAATTTGATAAAAAAGATAGTGTAAACTTTGATCACGTATTTTTTACAGGACCAATAGATGACTGGTTTAGTCATTCAGAAGGTAAGCTAGGATATAGAACACTTGACTTTATAGAAGAAAAACATGAAGGAGATTATCAAGGCTGTGCTGTAATGAATTATGCTGATCAAAATATTAAGCATACTAGAATCAGCGAGCATAAACACTTTTCTCCTTGGGAAGAACATTCAGAAACATTAATATTTAAAGAATTTAGCCGCCCTTGTGGTAGTTCGGATATTCCATACTATCCCATTAGACTAGTAAAAGAACAGAAGTTATTAGAAAAGTATATTGAATTAGCTAAGAAAGAAGACAATGTTAGCTTTTTAGGTAGGTTAGGTACTTATAGATATTTAGATATGGATGTTACAATATCTGAAGCGTTAAATGCATCTAAAGTTGTTTTAGATAAAATTACTAAAAAAGAAGCTATCCCATCTTTTTTTGTTGAATTTTGATATGATTAAAGAAAATAAAGTTCTATTTTCCAATATATTGTCACTTGGTAGTTTGCAGATATTTTCATATATTTTGCCTTTAATTACAGTGCCTTATATAGTTAGGGTGTTAGGTCCAGAGTACTATGGAATGATAGCTTTTTGTTCTGCAGTAACTGGATATTGGCTTTTAATAACTGATTATGGGTTTTCTCTAACAGCAACTAAAGAAGTATCTTTATGTAGAGATAATAAGAGAGATCTTAGGAAATTATATAGTACAGTTTTGTGTGCAAAAATGATACTTTGCTTATTTTGCTTTATATTATTAGTAATAATGATTCAGGTTTTTACAAAAATAAATATAAATAAAGATATTTATTTTATATTATTTGGTCAAGTTATTGGTCAAGTTTTATTTCCAGTTTGGCTATTCCAGGGGCTGGAAAAAATGAAGTATATAACGATATTGAATATAATATCTAGAGCATTTATAAC
>NZ_WEKT01000073.1:0-20796 GCF_009874545.1 Vibrio eleionomae
GTCCTATCTTGATTGATTAAAATTGGCACACGAAAAATTTAACTACCATGTATAATTAACACCTGCTAATTTAGTATTTTATTGAGAAATGAATATTGATGATAACTATTATTTTACAGCACAAGTCTCCATAACTCTTAAAGCCATAACCCCCCTACTTTCTCTTATTTATACAGTAATAACATTTGATACATTTAATTAACATTAAATTTCAGAATCACATAAAAAATACAATGCCGAAGCTTCCCGCCGTAACCATATCGCTCTTCAACAAGGTAAACACAAATATCAGACGGCCCTAACTAACGCAAATCGCACTCAATCAGCTGGAGCGTGGTTCTCACGTTCCACGTCTAATGATTGACGACAACGCATCATGCGCTCAACGACATGAGAGGAGCTTACAGGTAAGAAAGAGAATTAAAATAAATGATATCTACTGATCAATGTAGAATGACTTTGTCGTCAAATCAGAGCCTTACCCAGGAGCGAATACATTCGCTCAGAATGAGAACTTTGAGATGACTTAGGAATAGAAATAAATTGGGAATATTGGCACGTACTCAAAACGAGCACGTGCTAAGAGCAACAACTCAAATTTTGATTGGTTTTTCGACCAATCGAGAGGTTACAACGCAGTTTCTGCCGCGCTTTTTCGCTTTGTAAAGCGCATTATCAGCATCAACAATCCAGTGTTCTAAGGTATCAATTTCAGCTTTGCCCAAATAACAACTAACACCCAAACTAATAGTGAACTGGATTTCGATTCCTTGGACATTAAGCTTTAATAACTCGACGGAGGTTCTCAGATCTTCAGCGATAGTATGCGCTTCTTCTTTTTCCGTGCTTGGTAATAGAATCAGAAACTCCTCCCCCCCATAACGACATACCAGATCATGCTCTCGAACCGAGAGATTCAAAGTATCAGCTAACGTTTTGAGTACCTTGTCACCCATGTTGTGCCCATAGGTATCATTTATCGCTTTAAAAAAATCGGCGTCAATCAGGATTAATGAAGAAGGTACTTTATACTGCTCCGCCTTCGCCAATTCCATTTTAGCCAATTCAAAAAAACGGCGACGATTCAATACCGCTGTAAGAGGATCTTTATGTAGCATATCTTCCATCTGAATCTCAGCGAGTTTACGCTCTGTAATATCGTAACCAATGCACTGATACCCAAGTGGTTTACCCGATTTGGACATAATTAGGCGGTCTGTCCACTGTAACCAACGAAAAACTCGGTTGCCGTGCTCATCTAACCTGTCTTGTCGGTGCTCGTGAACAGCTAAAGGAGAATCGGTTGTTAAACGAGCAAGTTGCCGTTTTGCTCTTCCAACGTTCTCAGGTTCAATAACCTCTAACACATTTTTGCCGACGATCTCATCAATGGGCTTGCTAAGCGCTTCTGATACTCGCCGATTGACATATTCAATTCGATAATCAAGGTTATAAACCAAAATTAAAGAGGGTTGATCGTTCATCGTTTCTAGTAATACATCGGCTTTGTGCAGTGAATGCTGTAAATGTTCTAGTGGCGATACATCAGTAAGGCATAATATGTAATGCACTCCCGCAACAAAGTTTGAATGGCAGTACCAGTTAATTTGTATTGCTTTGGTTTGTCCATGAATAGTCAGATGGTGCATTTTGCGCGACATCGACCATTGCTTTAATTCATCTGCCGTTAAACGTTCGTTAAGGGAGAGAAGATCATTAATATCTCGACCAACAACATTTTGTGAATCAAAGATTTCAGCATATTCTCCCATTGCGTGAGAGACCAGTAAATCACTGGATATATAAAGTAAACAACTATCCATATTCATTAATGATTAAATACTATTTTATAGAGATCAGCTTAAATATACCGTAAAAACGCTTCATTATTCGGGCTCTAATCTTGTATAAAAATAGTAAAGGCATTCCTTATGTAAATTTATCCCTACTCTGCTAACTGGCTAGCTTGTAACAAACCGCCATATTGACCCAATTGATTTTAAAAATCAAAGATCTATATATAACAATAACCTATGTTACATTTTTGATGCGTTAGATTTGGCATTATATATAAGTGAGATACCAGTTAGAACAACGCAACTTATAGAACTTCATTAAAAATGACATATAAATAAAATGGTTTTATTTAATGATAAAAGTCTTTATTTAAACAATGTCTAGGGATCATTAGCTAGGCATGTTATTAGCGCAATTAATAAGTATTGTCACAGAAGATCGAATTTCCTTTTTTACTAGGAAGAGATTCTTACATGATTGATTGCTAATGCTTGGATACTCGATTTATTAGGGAACTAAGATCACAGAAAAAGTTCTAACCTTTCAGGTGCCGTGATTTGAGGTAAACGAGCAAAATATCACGACACTCTTAGTAAAAGAAACTAGCCCGTATCAGTGAATAAGAGGGTGAATGAACTTCGTATTCATGTGGAATTCATCTTCGCTCTGGTATGGTGGCACTAACTTAATAACTAGAGGTACTCACTATGAGCCGATTGATTGTCACTGCATTAGCTGTTATTACAGGCATATTTGCTCTGATGTTTAGCCTAGTGATCGCGATTCCTCTCGCTTTTATTGCGTTAATTCAGGGTAAAAGATTTAATGATCAACTGAAGCGTAACTCATTCAATCATCGCCAACATGCCAGTCATGATGTGATTGAAGGAGAATACGAAGAAGTGATTCATGAAAAGGCCTCCCACAATTAAACATCATGGTTGTTAAAGCACACGAAGCCTTAACACCGTTAAATACTTACCACGACTCGGATCGCGAGTGCAAGTAACACGCATCCCGATAATCGATCGATCAACGCAGCTTTATGACGTAACTTATCGAGTACGGCTGCGTTAGATAGCAATAACGTGATTAAGGTATACCACGATCCATCCACAACAAAAGGGGTCGCAACAATGGTGACTTTATCAGACAAACTATGTCCCGCATCAACATACTGACTAAACAGAGCGATAAAAAACAGCGCGATTTTGGGGTTCAGCATAGAGATAAGTGCGCCTTCTTTCGCCGACTGCCAATTACTAACGCGTTCACCACTTTCTAAACGAGCTGCGACACCACCTTTAGAGCGCAGTGCATTAACCCCCAAATACGCTAAATAGGCAGCGCCTAGATAAGTAATCGTGTCAAACACCAAAGGAGAGTGTTGTAAAACAACCGCCAACCCAATCATAGTAATAAAGGCGTAGACCCCAATGCCACAAGCATGCGCCCAAGCGGTACAAATGCCATTTGAGCGCCCACCCGCTAAGCTATGTTTAACCACCATCGCTAAACTGGGACCTGGTGACATCGCACCAAGTAGAGCAATGGCAAATAATGAAAACCACGTTGTTAATGTCATAAAATCGCTTCGCCCGACTAGGCTTACCTTTTTTGTTATTTTTTCCGGATAAATGAGTCACTCATATTATCAGTAGGAAAATTCGAATGTATTTGAAGAACCGCGCGCCACTTTAACACTTGCTTTGTCCAATGCCGAAATGGCATGTTCAACCCCTAATTGCTGTTGGGTATAGTGGCTTAATATCGCTACCACCTGGCTATGCGCCGCCTTGCCTGATTCGATTCCTGCCGGAGCATCTTCAAATACAATACAGTCGTGAATATCAACGCCGAGTTTACTTGCGCCAAGTAAATAGGGCTCAGGGTCGGGTTTGCCCTTACTAATCGCTTCTGCTGTTATCAGTATTTTGGGCATGGGAATACCCGATGCTTTTATTCTTGCAGAGGCGACGGGTAACGTTCCTGAGGTCACAATGGCCCAAGGCACACCAAGCGCTTCAAGTGATTGAATGAACTCAAGCGACCCATTCAAAGCAATTGTACCTTCAGTATCTTGTGATTCTCGAGTTTCTAACCAATCCATTTCGTTATCAATGAATGAATCGTCTTTATCAGCCAACAATAGTGCCAACGATTCCCTTGCAGGGCGGCCATGAATGACAGACATGACCCGATCTGGATCGAGATTATTGCGTTGCGCCAGTAGCGTCCAAGAACGTTTAACCGCGCCTAATGAGTCGATAAGCGTACCATCTAAATCAAATAATGCCGCTTTAAATTCTATGGTTTTCGCCATACTAGATCCTTGATTTTTCTTACTATCTTACGCCTGAACAATGAATATTCAAGCCGCATCCACAACAAAAACACGTGCCACCCAACGCACCATGTAAACAGCTTTTTCCTTACTATGCCACACTGATTTTGTATAAAAACCTATCGCCTCAAATAGAAATAACAAGACAGACAATAATAAGCCTACAAATTGAGTGGTTATGAACAAATTCATAAAGTTGATGCAACCGGTACCACAATATGAGATAAATCCGGTTGCTTGAAGCTGAAATTGAATTAATTTATAACCAACTCAAACATATACATAGCCAATCAACGAGTAAAGATGAATTTATGAGCCTTATTTCACCTATTCCCTTGATCAAAAAAATGCGATTTTTCTCCCCTTCCGCTGTCCACTGTCGAGGAAAATACTAATATGTATCATTTATATTATTCCCCTCGCTCTGCCAGCATGGCCGTCCACTGGTTGCTTCATCACCTCAATGTTCCCTATCGTTTGCATTATGTTAATAAGAAAAAAGATGAGCAAAAATCCGATGCTTATAGAAAACTGAATCCTGTAGGAAAAATTCCAACACTCGTTATAGATGGTCAACCCATAGCAGAAACAGCTGCCATCATGATGACTCTGTGCGAAAAACATCCCGACGAGCACATGATGCCTCCAACCCATTCAGCACAAAAGCCACGTTTTTATCAATGGATGCTGTACCTTTCGAACACCTTGCAAAACGATTTAATGATCTATTTTTATCCTGCGAGGCACGGAGTGCATAACACAGAGCATGATAGTGTAAAACGTACCCAAGCAGCCCGTATTGATGAGAGCCTTACCCTCATTAATGATCAGCTAAGTCATCACACCTATTTAATCGATGATGAAATATATGCCTGTGATTTTTTTCTCTTTATGTTGTGCAGTTGGTGTTTTGCATTAGAAAAAACCCCGATGGATTACCCCTATTTACGTGGTTTTATGCAGAGAATGGCGACGAACGAAAGCGTGTTAGCCGTTAATGAAATTGAACAGTTAAATCTGATTGAAATTCTCAGTTACGTCAGTTAGCGACTAAACCGATAAAAAAGTCACCTTAACTTCAGCAAGTCTCTGAAAGAAAAGGTGACAATATTTTTGGAAATTGACTTGTATACCGCTAATCAGTGACATTACTCCCCTGAATGCGGGCTATTGTGAATTTATAATCCCATTTCCGCTGAAATCTGTTCGACCCAACCAGCAACTCGTTGATCGGTTAAGCTAGATTGATTGTCTTTATCAATAACTAGGCCGACAAATTCATCCCCATCGACAGCATTCGATGAATTAAATTCATAACCATCTAGTGGCCAAAAACCGACCATTGTTGCACCAGTATTAGCAACGTAGTCATACAATTCACCCAGCGCATCGACAAACTCATCAGCATAACCGACTTGGTCTCCTAAGCCGTAAAGAGCAACGGTTTTACCACTCAGATCTAATCCTTCAAAATTGGGCATAAACTCTTCCCAGCTTTCTTCCTGACAATCACAAGATAAGCCCGGTAATTTACCTTCACCAAGAGTTGGCGTACCTAGGATTAGGCAATCATATGCAGTTAAATCCTCTACTGTTGTGCGGTTGATATTCTTAGGTTTATCGGCAATGTCGGGGCCGAGTAGTTTTTGAATCTGTTTTGCAATCTTACGTGTACTACCTGTATCTGTACCGAAGAAAATACCCACTTTAGCCATCATTCACTCCTTTGAAACGTCAATTCATGCTTTGTTACTCTCTATACCCAAGTAACCTCAAGATGCTGTTTCAGCGAGAATGGTTTCGCTCTTAGGCAAGGCACTGATTTGAAGACATAGTCATTCTACGTTAAAAATCAGTAACACAGCCTGGGAGCGAATAAAACTCGCCCTTTAGGAGCTCATCAACAAACCTATTTCTGCGCTCAATCACGTTGAAAGGGAATGACCATTCCTGCCGTGATTGAGCTTGACCTAGGCTCGTTGATGAAGCTCTGAATCCTGCATCTTGAGGTCATTTGGGTATATAATTGTTATTAGAGCAAAGCGCATACCAGTTAGTTAGTTACATATAATCAATTAGTTACATAAAGCCTTTTATTTAAATGACTGTCAGTCGTGACAAATTGTCATAAAGCTGACATTAATCGTCGTCGTCGTCATCATCGTCATCTGGCTGCCAAATGAGTGGCCGATAAATTTCTACCCGATCGCCATTTTTGAGCTCATGAGTAAGAGGACTAACCTTGCCAAACACGCCCACTTTTTGTGCCTGCAGATCGATATCGGGAAACACTTCCAATATCTTCGATTGATGAATCGCAGTTAATACCGTCGCATCGTCAGGCACATTGATCGGTAACCATACTTGTTCACTGGGCAAGGCATAAACTACTGAGACTTTCATTTCGTCGCTCCTTCACTTACATATCACCTTCCGGCACCATGCCACTCTGCCGTTGTTTGTTTTCTTGCCACACGGCTTCTAATTTTTGTTTTAGTGCCAAGCCAAGCCCCAACATAATGAAGCCACCTGGTGGTAAAATAATTAATAATAACCCGCGGTAATCGGGGATAATGGTGGTTTCTAAAAAGGCAAAGTGTGGACCGAGCAATAGGCTTGCATTGGTAAATAAAGTTCCACTACCAATGATTTCACGGATAGCGCCAAGCACCGTTAATACCCAAGTAAAGCCAATGCCCATAAACACCCCATCGACCAGAGATGGAAAGACCTTTGAACGACTCGCGAACGATTCAACCCGCCCTAAGATCGCGCAGTTAGTTACAATCAAAGGAATAAAAAGCCCCAGTACTTTATGTAATTGGTGTAAATAGGCGTTGAGCAACGCATCCGTTAAAGTCACTAGTGTCGCAATGATAATGACGTTCACGGGAATACGTACGGTTTTACTGATGACACCTTTTGCCATTGAATTGATAAGGTTTGAGGCAACCATCACCACCAATGTCGCAAGCCCTAAACCAAGGCCGTTCGTTGCACTACTGGTGACGGCCAATAATGGGCACAAGGCTAACGACTGTTTAAGGACTATATTATTGTCCCAAAGCCCATTTTTAATAATGTTGGAATATCCCTCACTCATGAGCTGACTCCCTATCCTGTTTTAGTGCTTCCAATGCTAAGTGAATACCTTTGACCACAGCCCGTGGAGTAATGGTTGCGCCGCTAAATTGGTCGAACGTCCCACCATCTTTTTTTACGCCCCACACTGGCGTATTTTTTAACGAGTGATGATTAAAACTGAGAATCCACGGGCTTTTCGCCAATTCGATATTGTCCCCCAGCCCTGGCGTTTCAGTATGACTCACCACTCGAACCCCAATGATCTCTTGGTGCATGTTGACTCCCATCAGATAAGTAATGGGGCCGCTGTAACCATCTTCCGCGCCGCGCACAACCCATGCGGTGACCTTTCCTTGGGCATTTTTCACCGGGAACATGTCGAACGTTTCTTTGGCATAATGGACACTATGCCCTTCTGCAAATACATCGTTTGAGAATGTGATGTCGCCCAACACTTGTTTGAGGAGAGCGTTTTGGTCTTCACTAATCCTTTGAGCGATAACGGGTTTCGTCAGTACTTCGGTAAACACCAATAGAATAGCGGCGATCGCACACGTTACCGCTAGGAGGCCACTTTGATAGCCCACTTTTTCTTTCCATAAATCTAACGACAACATCATGACTTTTGTTCCTTCAAGCTGCGACTACCGTACACCGCAGGGCGCATGTAGTGATCAATCAAGGGACTGGCGGCATTCATAATGAGCACAGCAAACGCCACCCCTTCGGGATAACTGCCAAAAGTACGAATTAACCAAACTAATAAGCCACATCCTGCCCCATAAAGAAGCTGGCCACGCACGCTAGTTGGAGACGTCACTAAATCGGTGGCAATATAAAATGCGCCTAACATCGCACCGCCACTAAACCATTCATTCCAAAAAGGCAGATATTGCTGACCATTAATTAGGTGCGCGATAAGCGCGGGAATACCTAAACCAAAAAAGAAAGAGGTGGGGATTGCCCAGTGAATAATGCGGCGATAGAGTAAATAAATACCTCCAAGCAAAATGAAGATCGCACTGGTCTCCCCTAAACTACCTGCTTGTTGACCAAAGAAAATATTAAATAATTCAACAGGCAATTTACGTTCGGTACTTAACGCGGTTGCAGCCGTCATACCATCAAAATGTAACCACCCTTCCGGCACGGTTAATAACGAGTGACTAAAATCAAGTGGCGTAGGTGTTGCCCACCGAGTCATCTCAACTGGGAAACAAATTAAGAGCATGACCCTCGCGAGCATCGCTGGATTAAATAAGTTCTGTCCAAGCCCACCGTAGATCTGTTTGCCCATGACCACAGCAAATACTGAGCCGATAATGGTTAAGGTAATAGGAAAAGTCGAAGGCAGGCTCATTGCCAGTAACATCCCTGTGAGTAATGCTGAACCATCTAAGCAGGCTTTCCATGATTTTTTCATCAGAATAAGGCAAGCCATTTCTGACAAGACCGCCGCTAAACAACTGACCAACAAAACCACAAAACTACTCAAACCGAATTGGTAGACGCCAAACAACGCAGCCGGTAACAACGTCAGTAACACGGTATACATAATTCTGACACTGGAATTCGCGTTATGGGCAAAGGGCCCCATGGCGACATCATATTTAATCATTGTTGATCCTCCTCAGTGACAGTCGTTTTGCGAGCGACTCGCGCTGGACGTGGTGGTCGAGCCGGCCTCTCGGCTTTCACCGTAATATCAGGTTGAGATTCGGTAGGCTCAGCGACTAGCTGTGATTGAACATCTGGATTGAGTTGCGCTGTTGGTCTCCTTGGCGGACGAGTAGGACGTGCTGGTCTTGATGATACTTGTGCTGAGTTCTCGTGAGATTCCATCTGTACTACGTTATCTTTAGTTTCAGTCACTGCACTGTTACTACGAGCTTTACGCGCCGGTCTTGCGGGTCTAGCTGGTCGTTCACTGAGATTGGTCATGTCCTGCTGAGTGTTACCTGTTAATGAACTCTCCTCACTCACGACTTGAGCGGTTGGTCTTGCTGGGCGACCGGGACGTCCAGGTCTGGTAGGGCGAGCCGGCGCTTCATTCGCACCAGATTCAGCCACTCGGGCGCCACGAACAGGCCGTTGCTTCGCTTGTTTCGCTGCCAATTTAGCTTTAGCTTCTTCTTCCATACGGTGACGTTTCGCTTCAGTAAGCTGCTTAGCTTGTTGCGATTTACGTTCTTTTTGCCAATTTGAGTTAATGACACCTTTGGAATGCATAAAATATTGGACTAACGGAATAGAAGAAGGACACACATAGGAACACGCACCGCATGATAAACAGCTACGCACTCCAAGCTCCTCTGCTTTTTTAAAATCAGATACTTTGGTATAAGCAGCCATTTGAAATGGCATAAGGCTCATAGGGCAAGCTCTCACACATTGACCACAGCGAATACATTGTTGATGCTTGTATTTGCTCATGATTTCGTCACTGGTAAGGGCTAATATTCCTCCCACCATTTTATCAATTGGCACATTCAGCGAAGTAATGATCTGCCCCATCATGGGACCACCGAGAACCAAACGCTCGGTACTTTCACTGGTTCCACCACAGTAATTGATCAAATCTTGTACTCGAGTACCAATTGGTGCCTCTACATTACGAGGCTCACTCACGCCTTGCCCAGAAATAGTCACAATGCGATTGACTAAAGGACGACGAAAACGCACTGCGTGATACACGGAACGTGCTGTGGCAATATTGTTAACCACGACACCAATGTGCGATGAACGACCGCCTTGAGGCACTTCCTTACCCACTAACGTCTTAATAAGCTGCTTCGCTGACCCCATGGGATAAATGCTAGGGACACTGCGAATTTCGATATTGGGTTCTTCACTCGCGGCATCGGTCATTTCATAAATAGCGGTTTGTTTGTTGTCTTCAATCCCCACGATAACGCGTTTTGCACCACTGGCGATTTGCATCAACTTTATGCCAGATATCACTTCCGCTGCGTAAGTCTGCATTGTGACATCATCACTGGTGAGATAAGGCTCGCACTCACCCCCATTAATAATTAAGGTTTCTACCCCCGCTTTACGTGCAGAACTCAATTTCATTGCAGTAGGGAATCCGGCGCCGCCTAGTCCAACAATACCTGCTTTTTGTATGCGCTCTAAAATGGTATCTGGATCAAGTTGATGAAAAGCGCCTAGCTCTGCTGGCGTGCCCCAGTGACGGTCTTCATTGGCACGAATCTCTATGGTGTCTGCATAAATTTTTGCCGGGTGCGGTGTGATATGAGGCGCAATCTTAGTGACAATCCCGTTAACCGGAGAATGAATAGGCGCGACACGCTCGCTGTGCGACTGGGCGATTAGCTGACCACGAAATACCATATCACCCACGTTAACCAAAGGCTTAACGACGGCACCATCGCGTTGCTGTAGTGGCAAGTAAACATAACGAGGCCAAAAATTTTCATCGATGGGCTTGTCACTGGTTAAGTGTTTAAAGGTTTTAGGGTGCACACCACCAGAGAATCCGTGTGAAAATAAGCGTAACATCTTCTACTCCTAAGCTGCATCTGAGGTGGGTTTAGGCCAGTACCAATGCTTGGCATCGGGTTCTACTTCTGCCATATCAAGACAATGTTGCGGGCAACTCTTGGCACACAGTTCACACCCCGTACACACGTCTTTTAAAACGGTATGCAACTGCTTTGGAGCACCAACAATGGCATCAAACGGGCAGGCTTTCACGCAGCGGTGACACCCAGAACATTGCGCTTCTTCAATCACCGCAACATATTCTTTATCTTCGTCGCTGACCTCAACAGAGACACCAAGAAGATCGGCGACGGTCACCGCTAAACTTGCGCCACCAGGAGGACAACAATCAGGTCCCAATTCGCCACTGACCATTTTTTCAGCGGCTTGACGGCACCCAGCCTCACCGCACTGGCCACATTGACCACCAGGTAATAACCCTTCTACTTGGTCTACCAGCGGGTTGCTATCAACGTGAAAATACTTCGCAGCTACGCCAAGTAGTGCTCCTAAGATCGCCCCAAGCAAAACAAAAAACACTAATGCTGAAATAACCATAGCCATTTGAGATTCCCCCTTTTCTACGCCATTCCCGAGAAGCCCATGAATGCCATTGACAGAAATCCTGCCGTAATAAATGCAATTGGCGTCCCTTTGAAAGCGGCAGGCACTTCACTAATTGATAACTGACTGCGCAACCCCGCAAATAGCGTAATCACAATAAGAAAACCCGTGGCAGAACCGACGCTGAACATTAAGGTTTGAATAAAATTGAGGTCGTCTTGAACAGCAAGTAAAGCCACACCGAATACCGCACAGTTAGTCGTAATCAGTGGTAAATAGACCCCGAGAGCTTGGTATAAGGTGGGAAACGCTTTCTTTACATACAACTCGGTAAATTGAACCACACCCGCAATCACTAAAATGAACGCAATAATGCGCATAAATTCGAGCCCGAGTGGACGCAAGATGGCGAATTCAATCATCCATGTCACCAGTGTTGCGAGGGTTAATACGAAGGTTGTTGCAACCCCCATCCCAACCGCACTGCTGATCTTACTTGAGACCCCCATAAAGGGACACAATCCGAGAAACTTTGCCAACACGACGTTATTGACGAAGGCGGCACTGAGTAAAATTATGAATCCGTCTGACATAACTCTTTCCTAGAGATCCGTTTCCCAGCATTGGTGCATAGCCTATGCCATCGCAATCGAACTGCACCATTTTGAACCTTCAATCCCTTATCAGACGGTGAATTTACAGGGGTAGTAACGCCCATAAGGACATTTGTCAGCCTTGTACTAAAACTGACAATTTCATGGGAGAGATTAAAATTTGTCTTATATCAAACAAGACTGAAGTAAAGGCTTATGGTTCAAAGCCATATAAAACAACACTTTTTTTGTGGAATAAGAAATGCATGACACTTGTTTCCTATATAATTACGCTAAGGAAGGCTCTTATGGGACAAGTCGATACGGTGTTACAAGATGCAATACCGCCAATGTTCAGTGACCAAACCTTTTCTCAGATCGTCTCAAACGCTCCGGTTGCGATCAGTATTACCGACCCTAACGGCACTATTTTATTCGTTAATCAGATGTTTTCAGAAATCACCGGCTACACAGCAAGTGAACTGGTCGGGCGGAATTCTTCACTGCTTTCCTATAAGGCAACACCGAAAAGTGTCTACGAAAATTTATGGAATGCAATCAGTACAGGGCATCATTGGCAAGGACAGCTGGTGAATCGCAAAAAAAACGGGCAGCCCTATATCGCTGAAATCTCTATTTCACGGTTTGTCGCCATGAAAGGTGATGTGTGTTACTACGCCATCCACAAAGACATTACCGAAGCGCACCAAACCGTCACTAACTTAAAAAATCAATCGGTCATGTTTGAGGCAGTACTGAATGCCACACCAATTGCCATCACGATGATCGATCAAGATCACAACACCTTATTTAGTAATGCTAAATTCGACAAAATTGGACAAAGTATCAACGGCTCCCCCGTTAAGGAACTGCTGGATAGTTTGAATACCGATTACGGTATCACGTCGATTAACGAATTTATGAAAAATAAAGAACACCGCTATAAAGGCGTTCATATCGAAAATAAAGGAGGAGTACGTGAGCGTTGGTTTGATTATTCGTTAGTAAAAATCCCTGTATCTGACACAACAGCCGATACGTATTTCAAACCTCAAGATGCGTTTTACACCGTCATTACCATCACAGAACGCACGCGAGAAAAACTGCTGGTTGAAGAGCGCCGTATCAACTCGGTCAAATTGATGACCCGCGATAATAAATATGTTCATGCGATGCAAGAAGCGCTGATGGCGACATTGCATCAATTGCAAGGGCCCTTCAATATGATCGATTCCGCCATGAACATTCTAAAGCGCACCAGTCCATCATGTCCTGGGCTCATCGCGATGGATGAAGCGATGGAAACTGCTTTTCGCGCGATGCACGATATCAAACAAGCCATTCCTGAACGCAACAGTGAAGCATTCCAACCCGTTAATATCAATCAAGTGATCCGCGATGCAACGGCGATTTGTACCGATGAGCTGTTGATGTCATCGACTAAATTAGACTTGATTCTGTCACCTAAACTCAATTCCATCAATGGTATGCCGCACCGGCTTATTTTGGCATTAAAACAGTTAATCGATAATGCGGTCGATTCCATTCAAGCGGCCAAGTGTAACGAACGCTCTATTTTGATTACCTCGTACGCGGCTAATGAAGAGACCAAAATCATTGTGGAAGACAGTGGCGGCGGCATTGCCGATGATTTACGTTTGAAAGTATTTCAACCCTTTTTCAGTACCAAACCCAAGCATCAAACCGGATGCCGTGGTATCGGTTTATCGATTGTGCAGCAAGTGCTGAATGAGCATTCAGCGACCATTACGATCTCTGAAAGTGATCACTTGAAGGGTGCGTATATTTGTCTCACCTTCCCTAGCTCTGAATGGTAATGCCTTATGACTGAAGATTTATCTCTCTTAGATTTAGAACGTCAGTTGTTAGCTGCAATGTATCGCATTGCTAGTGTCTTAAATAGCAGTCTCGAATACCAAGACTCAGCTGATAAAGTTCTGCAAATATTGCACGACGATTGCCGGCTGCAATGTGGCCTACTGACTATCCTCGATCAAGATCAACAAACCTTGATCATTAAAGCAGTGCACACACCAACGCCCAATATGGCGGTTGAACAAAAGCGAGCTCACTATAAAGTTGGCGAAGGCATTATTGGCGAAGTATTACGTCAAGGCAGTACCATGGTGGTACGTAACCTCGGTAGTGATATGCGCTTTGCTGATAAATTAGCCTTGTACGATTACGAAAAACCATTTATCTGTGTGCCTCTTAAAGATAGTCGTACTCACCCTATTGGCGCACTCGCTGCACAGCCCCCGATTTTAGATGATCAATACCTGACACTACTCACCAAGTTTATGGAGATGGTGGCAAACTTAGTCGCGCAGAATGTGCAACTGGCATTTAAAGTCGAAAATACCCAAAAACAATTGGTTGATGAACGCGATGGCTTGCGCCGCCAAGTTCGTAATAACTACAGTTTCCGCAATTTAGTCGGTCATACTAAGGTCATGCGGCAAGTCTTTGAGCAAATTCGTTTAGTCTCTCGTTGGGATTCTACCGTGCTAATTCGCGGAGAGTCTGGGACAGGGAAAGAGCTCGTCGCTAACGCTATTCACTACAACTCGCCACGAGCGAATAACCCATTTGTGAAACTCAACTGCGCTGCCCTTCCCGATAATTTATTGGAATCAGAACTGTTTGGTCATGAAAAAGGCGCGTTTACAGGTGCGGTTAAGCAACGCAAAGGACGATTTGAGCTCGCCGACAACGGCACGATTTTCTTAGATGAGATCGGTGAAACCAGCCCAGCATTTCAGACTAAATTACTGCGCGTGTTGCAAGAGAAGGAATTTGAACGAGTGGGCGGCACCAGCACTATCTCAGTGAACGTGCGCATTGTTGCGGCAACTAACCGTAATTTGGAAGAAGAAGTGGCTAAAGGCGATTTTCGTGAAGATCTGTACTATCGCTTAAACGTCATGCCCATGTATTTACCACCACTGCGTGAACGTGTTCAAGACATTCCTGAACTGGCTGATCACATGATTAAAAAACTTAGCAAAGCCCAACAGCGCAAAATCTCGCTTACCGATCCTGCTGTACGAGTCATGATGGGATACCATTGGCCAGGTAACGTGCGAGAAATGGAAAACACCCTAGAACGTGCTTCGGTCTTAAGTGAAGCGGGCGTCATTGAGCCTGAGTTAATTACCTTCTCTCACATGGAATCCACGCCAGCGATGCACACTCCTAGCAGCTCATATCAGGCGATGCCTGCTCAAAGTACGCCTAAACCGGCTACTGAATTACCTAGTGTGTCCAAGGAGCAAAAATTTCATGATGAGCGCGAAATGGTCATTGATGCATTAGAGCGTACAGGCTGGGTAAAAGCGAAAGCCGCTCGATTACTCAATATGACGCCACGCCAAATCGCCTATCGGATTCAAATCATGAATATTGAAATGAAGCAGATCTAATGGCGGTTACTGTGATACCCAACTGACTGTTAGTTACTGAGTCAGGGCGTCATCAATCGACACGA
The DNA here is from genome assembly GCF_009874545.1 of Vibrio eleionomae. NCBI lineage: Bacteria > Pseudomonadati > Pseudomonadota > Gammaproteobacteria > Vibrionales > Vibrionaceae > Vibrio > Vibrio eleionomae. Next base: position 15,395 of record NZ_WEKT01000073.1, read on the forward strand.
GCCAAACCCAATCATGTTACATGGTCGTTTCCTTGCAACATGATTGGGCTCAGAGATAGGCTGGTTGATGAGCTCCCGAATCAGGCTACAGCCATCGATTGAACCTGATGTAAATGATCCACTATTTCTGTAAATGTAGGCCGCTTGGAAAGCTCAATATGTTGGCAATCAGACACTAACTTATTTAATTGAGCCTGCATGGTCGTGTCAATGTCATCACACCGAGCGATTAACTCTTCAAGTAAACAACCAAATGCCCGCACCTCTAGTCGTTGCAAACTCGCAGATTGCTCGGGATCAGACAAATCAATAAAAGAAGCAGCACCATAATCACTTAACAATGCCTCCCCGGTTGGGGTCGTTAATATATTATGCGCGTACAAATCACCGTGCACAATTCCCTGTTGATGGAGATGACAAACGGCCTGTGCAATGGCTCCTATGATGCGAAACAGTTCTACTGTGGTAAATTGCTTATCTGCCGGATACACATCCCTCGTACATGAATCTAGACTAGGCGGACCTGCCAAGTTAACGAACTCTTTGGGTATAAGGTTCATGATGATGCCATCCGTATCTTCAGGATGGTTAGAGATCCGCCCAATCGTTTGAGTTAACGCCCGATGCTGACCCGCTTTTATCGTTGCTGCCATCTCACATAAAGGCAAACCATCGCTTGTCATTGTGCCTTTAAATAGTTTAACCGCCACACGATGAACGTCGTTTTCAAGCATCAAATCCGCTTGATAAATCAATCCTGACGCGCCTTCACCGAGTAAAACGTTAGTTGTGATATTGTGCCAATCGATCGGCATCATCTCTACGATTAACGCTTGCTGTTCTATCGGCTCGACAAAGGGGTTACCAGCGTATGCAAACCAAGTTAATTTCGGTAAAGCAAATACCCATTCAGGGAACGTGTTGAGTCGATTCGCCGACACCCGCATTAACTCCAATCGTTGACATTGTGCTAATGACTCAGGCAAGCGAGACAGCTTATTACCCGCTAACATCAATTTTTGTAATTTATCGCACTGCCCAATACGTTCAGGTAATACACGAATACAGTTATCTGTCAAAATAAGCCAGCGTAATTGAGGAGGTAACGATTCTGGGGGAACGTCTTCGATTTGATTAGATTTGAATCCTATCATGCTGAGCGAGCAGCATTTTCCTAACACCTTAGGTAATTGCGTGAATTGATTTTGCGAACAAAAGATGACTTTTAAATGCGTTAATTGGTCAAGATCATCGGGTAGCGATGAAAGTTGATTGCCAGTCAAATCTAAGATTTCTAGCGTGTCAGCTAGCGAAAAAATTTCTCGTGGAAAATCCGTCAAACCACAAGCTAGCTTCAAGCGACGCAGACCTTTTAACGATCCAGAGCGTAATTGTTCAAGAGTGTGCATTATCAACCTAATCAAAAAGAACGACGCGAAAAACAAGCGCCTAGAAACAAAACGACTGAATTGTAACGCAACAAGCTGTGTTGAGTCATTCGATTGGCTGAAACGAATATTTTTCTTTAGAACACAGTGACCGCATACGTTAACCCTCAATTGTCAAAATCACGACTCAAAACGAACAAACCTGAGCAAAATTTGTTTGTTATTTTTACGACAATTGTTCGTGTCACAATGTTACACCAGCTTTTAAAACAATAAATTTCAATAGGTTAACTTAGGTACAATGTTTGCATTCTGATCCCTATTACTTACACCGGAAAAGAGGTCGACATGGAAAGTCCTTCTCATACAAGCTGTTCAGAGCATTCTAATAACGACAATATTCACCACTTTTTTAGCAAAGATGTCCAAAATCAAATTGCACAGCATCCATGTTATTCAAAGCAAGCCCATCAGTACGCGCGGATGCATTTACCTGTCGCCCCTGCCTGTAATATCCAATGCAATTATTGCAATCGTAAATACGACTGTAGCAATGAATCTCGCCCAGGCGTGGTTTCACAAGTTATGGATACTGCCTACGCATTACGCCAATTCAAAGCGATAAAACGTCGTGCACCAAACTTAACCGTGGTCGGTATCGCTGGGCCTGGTGATGCTCTGGCTAATCCCAAAATGACATTTGCGACATTAGCGCAGATCAAAAATGCCGATCCTCAAGCTCAATTATGCATTTCAACCAATGGCTTAGCATTGGAAGAACATGTCGATTTGCTCGTCGAACTCGGTGTGCACCATCTTACTATCACCATTAACTGCACAGATCCTGATGTAGGGGCAAAAATCTATCCTTGGATTTTTCATGATCATCGCCGTATTAAAGGGCGAGAAGCGGCCGAAGTGTTAATCAAACATCAATTTGCAGGTTTACGTAAAGCCGCAGCCGCGGGGCTTTTAGTGAAAGTGAATACCGTATTAATTCCTGGTGTAAACGATGAACATATCCAAGAAGTAGCCGAAGCCGTCAAAGCCAATGGCGCATTGTTACATAACATTATGCCGCTCATATCGGACCCGAGCCACGGTACCTATTTTGGACTGAGCGGCCAACGCGGCCCAACCGATGATGAGCTGCAACAAGCTCGACAAAACTCAGGCAGTTTCATGCCACAGATGACGCATTGCCAACAATGTCGTGCCGATGCTGTCGGAATGCTAGCGGATAATCATGGAACACAAGGCTGCTCTTCGCATCACGATGATGAGGCCGCGACGACTGTAGACAAACCCCATAATGCCTCAGAACAACCCACTCAAGACAAACCTTATTTGGTCGCAGTAGCCAGTGATGGTAGCGAACACATTACGACTCACTTTGGCCACGCGGTTCAATTCGAAATTTATCAATATAGCAGTGATCAACAGCAATTCTTACTGCGTGAAAAACGCGATGTGGGTCTTTATTGCAAAGGTAAGTCCGACTGCCCAGATGAGGAAGAAAAGAACGCTGTTATTGAAACGGTCGCTGATTGCCAAGTATTACTTTGTTCAAGAATTGGCATAACACCATGGCGAGAACTGGAAAAACGCGGGGTGACACCAAATATCGATTTTGCATTTAAACCAATTGTCGATGCTCTTGTTTACCTTGCTAAAGAATTCAACGCAGAACCTTCTATCAAGCCACAATCAACTGAACGGAGAGAACTGCTATGAGTTTTGCTATTACCGATAAGTGCGTGGGATGCCACGCCTGCTTTCTTGTTTGCCCGAATCATGCTGTTTACCAAGACCCCGAGGTATCCCGACAATTTCGTATTCATCCCAAACGCTGTGATCAATGCGAAGGCCACTATGAAGAATCACAATGTGCGAGTATTTGTCCCGTTGAAGAAGCTATTGTTGATGGGTTTAAGCATCCTTTAAATCCGGTGGGAAGTTTGCAACCAGAACAAATTGGGAGGGATTCATGATCAATGTGTATGAACAATATTGGTACCCAATTATTAACAGTTTCCATCATGGTGAAACCGCACTGACACCTCATATAGGCTTGAGCACCGCAGAATACACCGCGTTAGCCGATACCGTGGAGTTACCGCCCATAGACACTCAAGACTTACCGCAATATTCTGCCATCACTTTACGCGACGAACTTCTGAGTATGCGTGAGGACGAATTAAACGACTTAACCGAGCTACTCACTGATTTTATGAATACTAATCAGCCTTACGCTGCACAAATGGCGAAGGTGATAGCGGTTGCCAGCATGGGAAGCCAACACCTGTGGAAAGATTTAGGTATGCCTGAGCGCCCTCGCCTCAGTCAACTGTTTCACGATTATTTTCCGCAACTGCACGCCTTAAATAACCGCAACATGCGCTGGAAGCGATTTCTTTATCGTCAAATGTGTGAACGCGGTGGAGACTACGTCTGTCGCTCGCCTAGCTGCGAAACCTGCACCAGTTACAATGAATGTTTCGGTGATGAAGTGTAATAAAAATATAATTGTCGATCTTCTTGCCTTGTCGTTCAGACAAGAAAATCGACAACATTTACTTTTTCCCAAGAGTCGATAAATAATCTTTTGGGGTTAAGCCAAACCTTTGCTGGAAACGCTGCGAAAATCTCACATCAGATAAATATCCACACTTTTCGGACAGTATCAAAATATCATTAAGGCCATTTTGCATTAAATGGAGTGCATGATTAAGGCGAACTTCTCGCAAAATTTCTTTAAACTGATATCCCTCAATTTTCAAACGCCTAATTAATGTTGCTCGACTGATAAAAAATCTCTCAGAAACAGACTCTATTGTGTGATTGATACCAGGAGAGGTTGACAAATAACGTTTAACTCTATGATTAAATTTGAAGTCTTCTCCTTTAAACAACAAAGGTAGAACGCCGTATTCGGCTAATTGTTGGTACAATCCTAATAGAAAATATCGCTGGCTTTGCTTATCAATTGCTTTGGTATCTAAATGAAATAATGCATTTAGAATAGAGTTTAAACTAGGTGTCATTCTGATAACCGGATTTTCAGTTTTTTGTTGTTTCTTTATTCCTAATTCCACTATTGAATCTGGTGGTTGATAATTGAAACTAAAAAATCTCGAAGAAAAATAATTTTCACTTGGCATATTCTCAAAACTCACCGTTAGACTGTTATCAACAAGTAACAGAGATGAAGCACCGATATCAATGTAACTATCTCTCCAAAACAGTCGCTTTTTACCCGATAAAACTTGGACAATACTTGGAGAATGAATCGCCACATTCCTTACTTTTTGTAGTCTATGAGCGTTGAATGTAGAGATCTCGAATTGATTCACAAAACACCTTCATAATAATTTAATTCAATTTTTGGTATAAGTGGTTGTTATAACAGCTTTACTAATGGCTAACTTATTCAACATAAACCCAATCAAAGCTGGTGTAACTCCGTCTCCAACATCTAATTTTTGCGTAGGTAAGGCCCACACCGTAAATGTATATCGATGCATACCATTACCTTTTGGTGGGCATGCTCCTCCATAATTACGTAAGCCAAAATCATTACGAATAGCGATACCTCCCCATTTACTGACATCTACCCCCCTCGGGATCACCTTTGCATCTTTTGATAAGTTAATGACTACCCAATGCCAAAACCCACTGCCAGTTGGGGCATCAGGGTCATAAAGAGTAATAGCAAAGCTTTTTGTACCCAATGGCACGTCATGAATCCTTAACTCTGGGGACAAATTATCTCCATGACACCCCAAACCAGAATTAACAAAAATATTCGCTAATGGTTTCCCCTCTTCAATATCTGCACTTGATATTGAAAATGCGTGACTAGAAAGACTAAAAAAGATAGAAAAGCACAGTAAGGTTATTTTTTTGGTGAACATAAAACTCTCCTCTAAGATTAGAGAATAATTTACTAGTACACCGATGCTAAATTCTTACTAAAAGTATTAAATGTATCTAATTTTTATACATATGTAATAC